>NZ_JAWLFS010000224.1:0-4947 GCF_041685465.1 Rhodosalinus sp.
GGCGTGGGGCGCCGCACCGGGCGCATGTTCCGGTTCGGTCCTGTCCCTGCCGCCCCATCACGTCTGTGCAAACCTGTCCTGCAAGCGGGGCGACGGGCGTAGACGGCCCCCTCCCGCCAGCCTGCGCCTCAATAGATGTACCGGATCTGATCGCTCCAGTAACGCTCGAGCCGGCGCAGGGTCCGCGCGATCTCGTCGAGGCCGTCCGGATCGAGCACCTGCGCCGAGATCAGCCCCTCGGCATGGCGCGCGAACAGGGCGGCGACCGTGCGCCGAATCTCCTGTCCCCGGGGGGTCAGGCGCACGCGCACCGCGCGGCGGTCGATCTCGCAGCGCTTGTGGTGCATGAAGCCGCCCTCGACCAGCTTCTTCAGGTTGTAGCTGACGTTCGAGCCCTGGTAATAGCCGCGGCTCTTCAACTCGCCCGCCGTCACCTCGTTGTCGCCGATGTTGAACAGCAGGAGCGCCTGCACCGCGTTCACCTCGAGCACGCCGAGGCGCTCGAACTCGTCCTTGATGACGTCGAGCAAAAGCCGATGCAGCCGCTCCACGAGCGAGAGCGCGTCCAGGTAGCCGGCCATGATCCCGCGATCGACCCCGGCCGGGAGGGGCGTGTTCATGTTCATCTTCGTCGCCTCCGCCTCGGTGACGCGAAGACCCTGACGAAGAATGCCGAACAAGCCGTTAAACCGTGGCGTGGTCGCGTAAAATCCGCACTATTCCGGCGCCGGAAGCCCCTCCTGGATCGCCGCGACGGCCTGTGCGTGGCGCTCGGGCGGCGGGGTCTGGCCGGAGATCCAGGCGTAAAGGTCGGTGTCGCCCTCTTCCAGAAGCGCCTCGTAGCGGTCGAGCGCGGCCTCGTCGAGCGCCGCGCCCTCGGCCTCGAAATAGCGCATCAGGATGACGTCCATCTCCTTGGTGCCGCGCCGCATCGAGCGCATGGTCAGGCGGCGCAGCCGGGTGTCGCGGTCCTCGCCGGTGATCGGGTCACTCACTGGCCGCTCTCCCTGAGTTGCACGCGGAGCTGCTTTTCCAGCCGCGCGAGGCGGTCGGAGGCGGACTTGAGCTCGGTCCGCAGCTCGCGCATGGAGGCGAGGATACGGCCGACCTCCGCCGGCACCTCGGCGACGTCCTCGGGCCCGTCGAGGCCGTCGCCCTCGCCGGTCAGAAGCCACATGATCGAGACGTTCAGAATGCCGGCCATCATCGAGAGCCGGTTGGCGCGCGGCTCGCTCAGGTCGTCCTCCCAGCCGCGCAGCGTCGAGAGCTTGACGCCCAGCCGCCGCGCGAGCTGTGCCTGGGTCATGGCCGCACGCTCGCGCGCGGCGGCGACCCGGTCGCCGAAGGTGGCGACCTCTGGGCCGTACCAGTTGACGGCCTCCTGAAGATCCTCGTTCATCCGTCTCTCCCTTCCGCGGCCGGGGCCGCTTGATCCTGCGTCCGCCGACAGCCTAAGACATGGTCCACCCGCCTTCAAACCGGTGCCGCATGATCCCTGTTTCCGAGTCCCTCGCCCGCGTGCGCCCCTCGCCGACCGTCGCCGCGAGCCAGCGCGCGCGCGAACTGATCGCCGAGGGCCGCGACGTGATCTCGCTCAGCGCCGGCGAACCCGACTTTGACACGCCGCGCCACGTCAAGGACGCGGCGATTGCGGCACTCGAAGGGGGGAAAACGAAATATACCGCCCCCGACGGCATCCCGGAGCTGAAGGCAGCGGTGGCGGCGAAGTTCCGCCGCGAGAACGGGCTCGACTACACCCCGGAGGAGATCACCGTCGGCGCCGGCGGCAAGCAGGTGATCTTCAACGCGCTCATGGCGACGCTGAACCCCGGCGACGAGGTGGTGATCCCGGCGCCCTACTGGGTGAGCTACCCCGACATCGTGCGCCTCGCCGGGGCCGAGCCGGTGATCGTGGAGACGGAGATGGCCGCAGGCTTCAAGCTCGCGCCGGATGCGCTCGAGGCGGCGATCACGCCGCGCACGCGCTGGGTGCTGCTGAACTCGCCCGGCAACCCGACGGGCGCGGGCTACGCGCGCGCCGAGCTCGCCGCGCTGGCAGAGGTGCTCTTGCGGCACCCCGGGGTGCTCGTTCTCTCGGACGACATCTACGAACACATCGCCTACGACGGGTTCACCTTCGCCACGCCAGCCGAGGTTGCGCCCGGCCTGCGCGACCGCACGCTGACGCTCAACGGCGTGTCCAAGGCCTATGCGATGACCGGCTGGCGCATCGGCTACGCGGGCGGGCCGGCGGAGCTGATCGCGGCGATGGGCAAGCTCCAGTCGCAGAGCACCACCTGCCCGGCGGCGCTCAGCCAGTGGGCGGCCGTCGCCGCGCTCGAGGGGCCGCAGGAGTTCCTCTCCGAGGCCTGCGCGACCTACCGCCGCCGCCGCGACCTGGTGGTGGCGCGGCTGAACGCGATTCCCGGTGTGATGTGCCCGGTGCCGGAGGGCGCCTTCTACGTCTATCCCTCGATCGAGGGGCTCATGGGGCGCACCACCGCCGGCGGCCGGCGGATCGAGACCGATCAGGATTTCACCGACGCGCTTCTGGAGGAGCAGGGGGTCGCGGCGGTCTTCGGCGCGGCCTTCGGCCTTTCGCCGCATTTCCGGGTAAGCTACGCGACCTCGGACGCGGTGCTGGAGGCGGCCTGCGCCCGGGTCGCCGCCTTCGTGGCGGGGATGCGGGGATGAGCGATCTGCCGGAGTATTACTTCCGCGTCCGAGAGAACGGCGCGCTCGTCTTCCGGCTCGACGGGGCGAACCGGCACAGTCGCCTGGAAATGGACCCGATCGCCGTCGTCAACATCCGCAACGGTGAGGTCAGGCCGCAGGGCGACCGGACGCTCGACGGGGCGGACGAGGCTGCCATCCGCGACTGGATGGAGGAGCGGCGCGCGCGGCTCGCCGCGCGCGAGATGGATGACATCCACCGCGCGGTCGATCAGATCAACCTCACCGCGCAATGGGCGCAGAGCCGCGCCACCGATGCCCAGCTCGAGGAGGTGACGGACCGCCTGCTGCTGGCGATGCACGACCTGCGCACCGTGCTCGTCCGCAAGAAGGCCGAGCGCGCCGCACGGGAGGATGAACCCTGATGAGCGCGGGGTGGGCCGATCGGTTCCGTGGTCTCCCCGTGGAATGTTCAGTTCGAGGGGCGCCGGATTGGCCGGTGCGCCGCCTCAGGCATGGAGACGGGCCGGATGCGAGGTCGCACATCGTGGGACCGGTTGGGCAGGAGGCGGCGGTTCCGGTCGTGGTCGCGCACGGCGCGCGAGCCGGCAAAGTCAGAATGTCCGGACAAGTGCCTGCGTTCTCGGGGCGCGTCCGGGTCTCGTCTTCCTTCAATCGACGTCCTCGTGCGTGACGACCGGTGCGAAACCGGGCGCCCCTGAGAGCGTGAACGATCGAGTGCTACAGATTTCCTGAAGCAATCAAGTGTCCTCCGGGACTGCCTGATGCGCGCGGCCAAACCCCGGTGGGAGTATGTCCGCCAGGATGGCGGCCCGGGCGCGCGTCAGCGGTCGGGCACTGTGTCCACGGTGTCGAGCCATGGCTTGATGTCGAGGAGCGGCGTGCCGTCGAAGGCGTCGGTGGCGTCGATCGCGACGTGGCCTCGGTCTGCTTCGAGCGCCGTGATCCGCACGAGTTGCAGCGCCACGGGGTTGGGGCGCACGGGCGAGCGGAGCGCGAAGGTGCCGCGCGGGCCGGCGGCATGCGCGGGGGCCTGCACGATCAGGTCGCGCCGCTTGTCACCGTACCACGCCAGGAGCCAGATCCACTGCCCCTCCGCGAGGCCGCGCAGGCCGGGGCGGTAGGGCGCGTCGATCTCGAGACGGGCGCCGCCGCCGCCACGGTCGCGCGCTTGCCGCAGGTTGCGCGGGCAGTCGCCCGCGCGCCACTCCGAGCGCAGTCGCCCGATCGCCGTCACACCGGCGAAGGCCTGCGCCGCCGGGTCGACGCCGAGCGCCTCTTCGCCCGCGCGCCGGCTCATGCCGCCTGCCGCGCGAGAAGCTCGACGAAGCGGCGCCGTGCCTCCGGCACGGGGCGGTCGCCAAGGTGCGGAGCGAGGTGGTGGTGCAGGAAATGCCCCGTCGTGCCGAGCGCGGTGGCGATCTCGGTGTCGGGCGCGGCGCCTTCACCCATCAGGCAGGGGGGCAGGGGCAGGAGCCGGTCGGCCCAGGCGCCCGCGCCCGCGCGCGAGACGGCGCAGCCCGTGCGCGGCGAGACATAGGCGAGATCCCCGGTCGCGCCGGTCGCCGCGCAGGCCGTGAGATCGAGGCCGAAGCCCATCTCGGCCAGCAGCGCGAGTTCCCAGCGCAGGTAGCCGAGGGGCCAGAGCGCGCGTTCGGGCAAAAGGTCCATCAGCGCCACCGAACGACGGTAGAGCTCGGGGTGCGGCGCGCGCTCGGGCAGGCAGAAGGCGAGGAGCGCGGTCACCGCGCGCAGCCCCGCGAGCGTGCGCCGGTCGCCCATGGCCTGCGCCGCGCGGGCGCGCTGTGGCTCGACGGTGAAGGCGCCGATGTGCTCGGAGAGCCGCGCGCGCCAGGTCACGTCGAGCTGCGCGCCGGGCTGCAGGACGGGGGCCATGCGCCGGGAGGCGCCGCCGCGCACGACGCCCGCGTGCCGGCCCTGCGTCTCGGTGAAGACCTCGACGATGGCGTTCGCCTCGCCGTGGGGGCGGGCGGAGAGAAGGAGCGCGCTGTCGCGCCATTCGATCATGGGGTCAGTATCCCGCGCCCGGCGCGGCGCGGCAAGGGTGGCGGCTCAGTCCGAGAGCCCCGGTTCGTCGAGCAGGTGCCGCCCGGCGCGGTCCTCCACCTCGACGATCCAGAGATCGGGGTCGGTGCGGCGCTGGCGGGCGAGGGCGGCGTCGACCTCCGGCTCCGGGCCCTCGCTCAGCACCTCCCAGCGCCGCGCGCCGCGGGGGCGGTCCCAGCGGCGCAC
>NZ_JAWLFS010000024.1:0-20110 GCF_041685465.1 Rhodosalinus sp.
CACCGTCGCCCCCGAGCGCGCGATCATCCGCGCGGTGAAGCTGCGCCAGCCCGGGTCCATCGGACGCGAGAAAGGCCGCGCCGCGGTGGAGACGGTGCCGCCGGGAAAGACCCCGATGCAGCCGCCCGCGCCGAGGTAGTCGAGCGCGGCGCGGCGGGTCGCCAGCGTCTCGCGCTGCGCCTCGCGGGTCTCGGCGAAGTTCACCGGCAGAATCACCCGGTCGAGGTCGCCCGCCTTGCGGAACACCTTGTGCGCGAGGATGCGGAAATCGCCCCGCACCACCGAGAGGAGATGACCGAGCATCAGCCCGTCGAGGATGCCGTAGGGGTGGTTGGCGATCACCACGAGCGGCCCGTCGCGCGGAATGCTCTCGATCGAGCCGCGCACCACTTCGAGGGAGAGCCCGTAACGCTCGACCATGACCTCCCAGAAGTCGCGGCCGGCGGCGACCTCCTGCTCGTAGCCGCGGGCGCGGCGGATCAGGCCGATCCGGCCGGTCGCGTTCTCCATCAGCCGGATCATCGTGCGCCCGCTCCGCGTGCGCGCGGAGCGGTAATAGCTGATGTCGCGCGCTGTGCGACGCTCTGTCATCCGCGGACGTCTCCACCTCGGGCCGCGGCCATCTAGACCGGTCCGGGCCTGATGGCCAGTGCGTGTAACAGCGCCATGACGCCGCGCGGTCCGCGCTACTCGGCCGCGCGGGCGAGCGGCGCGCCGCCGGCCCGGATCGCGGCGAGGAGCTCGTCGCGGCGCGCAGCCGCCTTCTCCGCGTTGGCCTCCTTCACCGGGCCGAAGCCCCGGATCGAGAGCGGCAGCTCGGCGAGTGCCACGACCGCGTCGCGCGTCGCCTCGTCGAGCCGCTCCAGCGCCTCGGCCATGTCGCGCTCGTACTCGCGGATGAGGCGGCGCTCCATGCGCCGCTCGGCGGTGTAGCCGAAGGGATCGAGCGGCGTGCCGCGCAGCACCTTCATCGCGGCGAGCCCCTTCATCGGCCGTTCCATCCACGCGCCGAAGCGGCGCTTCTTCGGACGGCCCTGCGCATCCTTGCCCGGCAGCATCGGCGGCGCGAGGTGGAAGTTCATGCGGAAATCGCCGCCGAACTCCTCGCGCGCCTTTTCCCGCGTCGAGAGCAGGAGCCGCGCCACCTCGTACTCGTCCTTGTAGGCCAGGAGCTTGTGATAGCCCTTCGCGACGGCCTCCTTGACCGCACGGTCCGTGATGCCGTCGAGCATCCGGCGGTAGCGCCGGGCGAGGCGCTTGCCCTGATAGGCGGTCAGGTGCTCCTCGCGGTAGGCGATCTTCTCCTCGAGGGTCCTTGGAAGCTCGCGCACCTTGTCCTCGAGCGTCGCGGCGGCCTCCTCGGGCGCATGGGCGGCCCAGCGCCCGACCTCGAAGGCGCGCAGGTTCGCCTCCACCGCCGCGCCGTTAAGGCGGATCGCCTCCTGAATGGCCTCGCGGCTCACGGGGATCAGCCCCCGCTGCCAGGCGGCGCCCATCACCATCATGTTAGAGTAGATCGAATCGCCCATGACCTTCCCGGCGAGGGCGGTCGCGTCGAAGGTCTGCAGCCGCTCGCGCAGCCGGCGCTCCAGCGCGAGGGCGAGATCCGCGCTCGGGATGCGGAACTCGGGGTCGCGGGTGAAGTCGCCGGTCATCGTCTCGTGGCTGTTGACCACCGCGCCCGTGCGCCCGGTCGCGGTCAGACCGAGCGTCTTGGCCCCCGCGCTCACCACCAGATCGCCGCCGATCAGCGCGTCGGCCTCGCCGGTGGCGACGCGGATCGCGCTGATGTCCTCGGGGCGTTCGGCGAGGCGGCAGTGGATGTGCACCGCGCCGCCCTTCTGCGCGAGGCCCGCCATCTCGATCATGGCGGCGCCCTTGCCCTCGATCTGCGCGGCCTGCGCGAGCACCGCGCCAAGCGTCACGACGCCCGTGCCGCCGATGCCGGTGATCACGACGTTCCAGGTCCGGTCGATCGCGGGCAGCGGCGGCTCCGGCATGTCGGGCAGCGTCACCTCGGTCGCCGCCTCCTTCCGGGGCGTCGCGCCCTCGAGCGTGACGAAGCTGGGACAGAAGCCCTTGAGACAGGAAAAGTCCTTGTTGCAGGCCGACTGGTCGATGGCGCGCTTGCGGCCGAGTTCGGTCTCGACCGGCGTGATGGCGACGCAGTTCGACTGCACGCCGCAGTCCCCGCAGCCCTCGCAGACGTCGGTGTTGATGAAGACGCGCTGATCGGGGTCGGGGAAGGCGCCCTTCTTGCGGCGGCGGCGCTTCTCGGCCGCGCAGGTCTGGATGTAGAGGATCGCGCTCACGCCCTCGACCTCGCGCAGGCTTTTCTGCACGTCCTCCATCTCTGCGCGCTCGTGGCGCTCGATCTCCTTCGGGAAGGGGGCCCAGTCGGGCTCCTCCTTCTCGTCGTAGACGACGGCGACGCGGGCCACGCCCATCGCCAGAAGCTCGCGCGCGATGCGGTCGGGGGGCAGGCTTCCGTCGTTGGGCTGGCCGCCGGTCATGGCGACCGCGTCGTTGTAGAGGATCTTGTAGGTGATGTTCACGCCCGCGGCGATCGCCGCGCGGATCGCGAGCGTGCCGGAGTGGTTGTAGGTGCCGTCGCCGAGGTTCTGGAAGACGTGGTCGCGGGTGGAGAACGGCGCCTCCCCGATCCAGTTGGCGCCCTCGGCGCCCATGTGCGTGAACCCCTCGGTCGAGCGATCCATCCAGAGCGCCATGGTGTGACAGCCGATGCCGGCGCCCGCGCGGCTGCCCTCGGGCACGCGGGTGGAGGTGTTGTGCGGGCAGCCCGCGCAGAAATAGGGCAACCGCGCCGCGAGATCGTCGGCGTTGTCGGCGCGCCGCGCCTCCTCAATCGTCTCGAGCCCCTTGCGGATGCTGTCGGTCTCGCGCCCCTCCTCGATCAGGATCGCCCCGAGCTTCGCGGCGATGTCGACGGGATCGAGCGCGTAATGCGTCGGGAAGAGCACCTCGCCGTCCTTCATGCCGCCATAGACGCGCCGGCCGCGGCGGTCGTCGAAGATGGCCTCCTTGACCTGCACCTCGATCAGCTTGCGCTTCTCCTCGACGACGACGATCAGCTCCAGCCCCTCGGCCCAGTGCTTGAAGCCTTCCATGTCGAGCGGCCAGGTCTGTCCGACCTTGTAGGTCGTCAGGCCCAGCCGTTCGGCCTCCTGCGCGTCGATCCCGAGGAGGTTGAGCGCGTGCACGACGTCGAGCCAGTTCTTGCCCGCGGAGACGATGCCGATCTTCGCGCCGGGCTGGCCCCAGACGCGCTTGTCGATGCCGTTGGCGCGGGCGAAGGCCTCGGCCGCGTAACGCTTGTGGGCGAGCAGCCGCTCTTCCTGCGGGACCCAGTGGTCGCCGAGGCGGATGTTGAGCCCGCCCGGGGGAAGCGGGAAGTCCGGCGTGACGAGCTGCATGCGCTCCGGCCGGCCATCGACGACCGCCGTCGCCTCCACCGTGTCCTTCACCGCCTTGAGACCCACGCAGACGCCCGCGTAGCGCGACAGCGCGTAGCCGTAGACGCCGTAGTCGAGGATCTCCTGCACCCCCGCGGGCGAGAGGACGGGCATGTGCGCGTCCACCATGGCCCAGTCGGACTGGTGGCAGGTGGTGGAGGATTCGCCGGTGTGGTCGTCGCCCATCACCATGATGGCGCCGCCATTGCCGTCGGTGCCGGCCATGTTGAAATGGCGCATCGCGTCGCCGGACCGGTCGACGCCCGGCCCCTTGCCGTACCAGAGGGCGAAGACGCCGTCGTGCGTGCCCTCGCCCCTGAGCCCCGCCTGCTGGCTGCCCCAGACCGCGGTCAGCGCCAGGTCCTCGTTCAGACCGGGCTGGAAGTGGATATCGTTCTCCGCCAGCTGCTTCTGGGCGCGGGTCATCTGCATGTCCACCGCGCCCAGCGGCGAGCCGCGGTAGCCCGTGACATAGCCCGCGGTATCTAGACCGGCCTGCCGGTCACGCGCCTTCTGCGTCAGCATCAGGCGCACCAGCGCCTGCGTCCCGTTCAGGAGCACCGGGGACTTGGTGATGTCGAGCCGGTCGCTCAGCGAAATCTTCTGGATCGTCATGCCGTGCCTCCCTGCTTGCGCGGGATGTAATCTGCATCCGCATACATATTAGGTCTGACAGGCTGACCTGTATAGAGGGCAGTGCGACATCTTGTTCAGCTGACCGCCCGCCGCGCCGCCCCCTGACGCTTCCAATGCGCCGCCGGTTCGTGGCAAGAACACGATGCCCGGCCAACCCGGGAGGGGATATGCCGAGATGGATTGGGACAAGCTCAGGGTCTTTCACGCCGTCGCCGACGCCGGCTCGCTCACGCATGCCGGCGAGCGGCTCAACCTGTCGCAATCCGCCGTCAGCCGGCAGATCCGCGGTCTGGAGGAAAGCCTCGGCGCGACGCTCTTCCACCGCCATGCCCGGGGCCTGATCCTGACCGAGCAGGGCGAGCTTCTCTTCGACGCGACGCGCGCCATGTCGAAGCGCGTGGACGCCGCGGCCGCGCGCATCCGCGACAGCGAGGAGGAGGTCTTCGGCGAGCTGCGCGTGACGACGACGACGGGCTTCGGCTCGCTCTGGCTGGTGCCACGGCTGGCCAAGTTCTACGCGCAGTATCCCGACCTCAAGATCGACCTGATGCTCGAGGAACGGGTCCTCGACCTGCCCATGCGCGAGGCTGACGTGGCGATCCGCATGAAGGAGCCCTCGCAGGCCGACCTGATCCGCAAGCGCCTCATGGGCGTGCGCATGTGCCTTTACGCCTCGCCCGAGTACATCCGCGCACACGGCGCCCCGGAGCGTCTCGAGGATCTCGCCGGCCATCGGCTGCTGTGCCAGAACCCGCGCGCGCCGCAGGTCAGCGCCGGCGCGAGCCTCGTGGCGCAGCTGATGACGCATCAGCCCTTCTCGACGCTGACGGTGAACAACTACTTCGGCGTGCTGCAGGGCGTGCTGGCCAGCCTCGGGATCGGCGTGCTGCCGCAGTACCTCATGTACGATTTCCCCGACCTGCATCAGGTCCTGCCCGACGTGGAGTCGACCGAGGTCCCGGTCTTCCTCGCCTATCCGGAGGAACTGCGCCAGTCGCGCCGCATCGCGGCATTCCGCGATTTCGTGCAGGGCGAGATCATCCTGCAACGCCGTCAGCGCCGCGACGCGGCGACGGAGTGAGGCGTGCGTCGCGGCTTGCGCAAGGCGCATAGCCGCCTTGTCTCGCCGCGCTGCCGAAAGCGCTTGAACGATTCAGAACCGCCGCCTATTTCACCTTTCGAAGGCGATGGCGCCTAGCGGCGCATCATCTTCATACCTCCCTGTTGGACTTCGGCCGAGACTTTGTCTCGGCCTTTTTTTTGGCGATCGTGGTCCCCCCGCGCGAGCCTGTGCGGCCGAGTCGCGAAGGCCGCTCCGCCGTCGCGCGGCGTTTGTTTCAGTGCAGCCTGCCCACGCCGTTGCCCGCCCTCGGCCCTGCACGCCGGATCACGGACGCGTGCAGGCGAAAGCCACGGGTTTCCAGATGCATGATCCCCGCAAAGGGGCTGCGGCCTCACGCCGCAGTCACGCCGCGTGCCGCGGAGCGCGCGCCGCGGTCACGTCCGCGTAGCCCCCCGCTCTCAAGGCCGCGCCGGCCTGTATCTTCACGCCAGGTCACATGCAAAAGGAGGACCGATCATGACTGGCATGAAGCACACCCTCACCGCCATTACGCTCGCCGCGCTGCTCGCCGCACCCGCCTTCGGGCAAGGCAACCACCGGTCCGGCGACCAGAGCGGGTCCGAAAGCTCGAGCGCACAGGTCGCGCGCGATGCGCCCGAGACGAACGAGACGCGGCAGTCGCGCACGAGTTCCTACGCCACGATGGAGGCGATGGACGGGCCCTCCGTGCGGGCGGACTACAACTCGATGTACGTCAACAACATGTCCGAACTCGCCGCGACACTGATGCAGGAGAACGTGGACTTCGAGGGCGCCTACACCGGCAAGGAGGTCCGCACCCGCGACGGCATCCCGATCGGCACGGTTTCGGGCGTCTATGGACGTGTCGACGGCCGCACAGCGCTGGTGGTCAGCGCGCACGAGGACCTCGACATTCCGCAGAGCCTGTTCTCGGTCTCGCTGCCCTCCGAGATGGAGAGCGACACCCACTTTACCGTCCCGATGACACGGGATTCGCTTGCCAACGAACTGGCCGGCGCCTTCGATCAGACGCCGCGCTGACGCGCGCCCCACGCCCTGTCGCAAGACGGGCGCGGGGCACTGACGCACGGGGCCGTGGCGCACCACGGCCCCGTCGCCCGGTCAGCGCCCCTCGGTCGCGGCGCGGCGCAGGCGCTCCTCGACGCCGTCGCGCGAAAGGGAAGACTTGCGGTGGTTGCCGTCGCGCATCTGCTTTTCGGTCGCCCGTACGCTGATGTAGCCGAAGGCTGCCACGAAGCCGAGCGTGCCGAGGCAGAGAATGATCGGAAGCTGGTCCATCTCGAAGTCCTTTCCTGTCGCGCTGTTATATGTCGGTTTACGTGGCCCGACCGGCGCCGGATCACCGGCGGTCGGAAAAAAATAATGAATTTCAGTAGCATACGAACGCATACCGCGCGCACGGCCACGAAAATCGACGCAGCGTCAGGCGGTTGCATGCCGCGCTGCGGCACGCGGCCGCAGCGCGCGCGACCGGATCACGAAACGGTCAGAACGACCGCCAGCCAGAAGACCGCGAGACCGAGGAGCCCGAACTGCGCGGCAAAGAGGCTGAGCAGGAAGAGAAAGCCGAGCACACCGGCGATCACCGCCGTCTGCCGCCCTTCCGAGAGCGAGGCGAGCATGGCGTCGATCTCGTCCGCCGTCCGCGTCCGCCAGAGCCCGGCAATCAGCGTCACCGCCACCTGCCGGCTTCGACGGGCGAGCGGAAGCACCACGGTGCGGCGCGGATCGGACATCGCCTCCTCCTTAGGCGGATATGGGTACCATACCGGTCCCGGCGCGGGCAACGGGGTGCCCTTCCCCCGTCGCGTCCCATCGCATAAGAGGGACGCCATCACCGCAGAGGGGATACCGCCGCCCGATGTCCGAGCCCCAGATCACGCCAGAGCTCGTCGAGGCCCATGGCCTCAAGCCTGAGGAATACGCGCACATCCTGCGCCTGCTGAACCGGGAACCGACCTTCACCGAGCTCGGCATCTTCTCGGCGATGTGGAACGAGCACTGCTCCTACAAGTCGTCGAAGACATGGCTGCGCACGCTGCCGACCGAGGGCCCGCAGGTGATCTGCGGCCCCGGCGAGAACGCGGGCGTCGTGGACATCGGCGACGGGCAGGCGGTGGTGTTCAAGATGGAGAGCCACAACCACCCTTCCTACATCGAACCCTACCAGGGCGCGGCGACCGGCGTGGGCGGCATCCTGCGCGACGTCTTCACGATGGGCGCGCGGCCCATCGCGGCGCTGAACGCGCTCTCCTTCGGCCGCCCGGACCACCCGCGCACCCGCGCGCTCCTGCACGGGGTGGTGGCCGGCATCGGCGGCTACGGCAACGCCTTCGGCGTGCCGACCGTGGGCGGCGAGCTGCGCTTTCACCCGGCCTATGACGGCAACTGCCTCGTCAACGCCTTCGCCGCCGGCCTCGCGGATGCGGACCGCATCTTCTACTCGGCTGCCAGCGGCGTGGGCCGCCCGGTCGTCTACCTCGGCGCCAAGACCGGCCGCGACGGCGTGGGCGGCGCGACCATGGCCAGCGCGGAGTTCGACGAGGGGATCGAGGAGAAGCGCCCCACCGTGCAGGTGGGCGACCCCTTCACCGAGAAGCGGCTGATGGAGGCCTGCCTCGAACTGATGGCGACCGGCGCGGTCGTCTCGATCCAGGACATGGGCGCAGCGGGCCTGACCTGTTCGGCGGTCGAGATGGGCGACAAGGGGGGCCTCGGCGTGCGCCTCGACCTCGACCGCGTGCCGACCCGCGAGGCCGGCATGACGGCCTACGAGATGATGCTCTCCGAATCCCAGGAGCGGATGCTCATGGTCCTCGACCCGGCGAAGGAGGCCGAGGCGCGCGCCGTCTTCGAGAAGTGGGATCTCGACTTCGCGATCGTGGGCGAAACGATCGCGGAAGATCGTTTCCTGATCGTGCACGAAGGCGAAACGCGCGCCGATCTGCCGCTGCGCGCGCTCTCCGGCGAGGCGCCGGAATACGACCGCCCTTGGATTCCGGCCGACACGCCGGTGCCGCTCGACCCCGTGCCCGAGACCGACGCGATCGAGGGGCTGCGCGCGCTCATCGGGTCGCCAAACCACGCCTCGCGCCGCTGGGTCTGGGAGCAATACGACCACATGGTGATGGCCGACACGGTGCAGGGGCCGGGCCACGGCGCGGCGCTCGTGCGGGTGCACGGCACGCAGAAGGCGCTCGCCTTCACCGCCGACGTTACCCCCCGCTACGTCGAGGCCGACCCGGTCGAGGGCGGCAAGCAGGCGGTGGCCGAGGCCTATCGGAATATCGTCGCCACCGGCGCGCGCCCGCTCGCAGCGACCGACAACCTCAACTTCGGCAACCCGGAAAAAGAGCGCATCATGGGCCAGCTCGTCGGCGCGATCCAGGGGATCGGCGCCGCCTGCCGCGCGCTCGACATGCCGATCGTCTCGGGCAACGTCTCGCTCTACAATGAGACCGACGGCCAGCCGATCCAGCCCACGCCCACCATCGGCGCCGTGGGCCTCGTCGAGGACCTCGAGGAGGCGATCACCGGCTGCGCGCGGGAAGGCCATGTCGCCGTCCTCGTGGGCGACGGCACGGGCCACCTCGGCCGGTCCGCCCTCCTCTGGGAGATGTACGGCCGCGCCGACGGCGCCGCGCCGCCGGTCGATCTCGAGGCCGAGCGCCGCGCGGGCGAATTCGTCCTCGAGAACCGCACGATGATCCGTGCCTGCACCGATCTCTCGGACGGCGGCCTCGCGCTCGCGGCCTTCGAACTCGCGGCCGGCGGCGGCGTCGGCGTGGCGCTCGACGACGAGGACACCGGTGCCCTCTTCGGCGAGGATCAGGGCCGCTACCTGATCGCCTGCAACTTCGATCAGGCCGAGGCGCTGATGATCGCCGCGGGCCGCGCCGGCATCTCGATCCGGACCGTCGGCCGCTTCACCGGGGACGCGGTGCGCTTCGGCCGCGCCGAGGCGCCGCTCGCCGACCTGGTCGCGCTCTGGGACGGCGCCCTCGCCGCCCGGCTCGGCTGAGACGGGACGGCCCGGCACAGGCTCGGGGCCGCGCGGGGAGCGAAACCGTCGCATGCGGCGCCGGACCTGCCGGCCGGGTCATCCGTCCCGGCGGCTCCGTCCGGAGACGTGCGAGCACTCCCGTTCCGGGACCGCGTCAGCCCGCCTCGTCGCATGCGGGGCGGATCGGTTCCGGACGTGGGCGGGGGCCACTGCCCGGAGGAAACTGACGTCGCCCCCTGCCGTGGTGGGCCGTCCGCCTGCCGCCATCCGCGGGGCCGATCCACGCCGAGCCCGCGCCGGGCGGTCGCCCCGGCACCCTCCGCTCACGCCTCCGGCGGCCGCCGGGGCGCCGGATCGGTGAACTGATCGAGAAGGCGGTGCTTGAGGATCTTCCCGGTGGCCGCGGCGGGCAAGGCCTCCACCACGAAGATGCGGGTCGGCCTCTTGTATCCGGCGAGACGCTCGCCGACGAAGGCGCCGAGTTCGGTTGCATCCGTCGCGTCGGGGCCGGTGAGCTGACAGAAGGCGAGCACCTCCTCGTCGCCCTCGACCGGACGGCCGATCACCGCCGACTGGATCACCGCGGGGTGGTCGTTCAGCGCGGCCTCCACTTCCGGCGGATAGACGTTGAAGCCGCCGCGGATGATCAGCTCCTTCGCCCGTCCCACGATGTGGAGCCGCCCCGCCGCGTCGATCCGGCCGAGGTCGCCCGTCCGCATGAAGCCCGCGCGCGTCAGCGCCGCGGCCGTCGCCTCCGGGTTGCGGTAGTAGCCCGCCATGACATGCGGCCCGCGGGTGAGCACCTCGCCGACGCCGGGCTCCGCTCCGACGCTTTCGTCGATGATCACCTCGACCCCCGGAAGCGGCGGGCCGACCGAGGTGTCGGGATCGCCGATCGTGTTGCGCGTGCCGGAGACGCCGGCGGTGGTCTCGGTCATGCCGTAACCGTTCTGCAGCGGCAGGCCGTAGAAGGCTTCCGCCTTGCGCTTCCACGTCGGATCGAGCGGCGCGGCGCCCGAAGAGACGTAGCGCAGCTTCGCCTCGCCGAGCGAGGCATGCCCGTGCTCGGCCGCGTAGGCCATGAGGAGCGCATGCATCTGCGGCACCGCCGGCAGCACCGTCGCCCCCTGCGTCAACGCCGCGTGGAGCGCGGCGGCCGAGAAGCGCGGCACCAGCTCGATGGCGCAGCCGGTCAGGGCCGAGGCCATCAGCATGGAGGCGAGCCCGAAGACATGCGTCATCGGCAGCGCGCCGTAGACGCGGTCCCCCGGCACCAGGTCGCGCAGGTCACGCGACGCGCCGGCCGCGAAGATCAGGTTGCCATGGGTCAGCATGACCCCCTTGGGCATGCCGGTCGTGCCGGTCGTGTAGAGCATGACCGCGACATGGTCCGCGCCGCTCTCCACCGGCTCGGCCGGCCCGGCCGGGCCCGCGGCGATGCGCAGCGCCCCGGAACGCAAGGAACAGGGCGCGGCGCCGGCGGCCTCGGCATGGGCGGCCGCCTCGCCCGAGACATGCGCCGTGTAGAAGATCCGCTTCGGCCGGGCGTGATCGGTGAAGCGCGCGATCTCCGCGGCGGTGAGGCGGGCGTTGACCGGCACCGCCCAGGCGTCGCGGCGGCTGCAGGCGAGCATGAGCACAGCGAGCGAGAGGCAGTTCTCGGCCACGATCATCACCCGGTCGCCCGGCCCCACGTCCTGACGCGCGAGCAGGTCCGCCGCCTCCTCCACCTGCGCGGCGTAACCGGCCCAGCCGACCCGCGTGCCGTCCGTGTCGATGATCGCCACATCCTCAGGGCGTGCGTCGGCATGGGGGGTGAGCATCTGGTGGATGCGGGTGACGCGGCTCATGCGGGTCTCTCCTCCCTCTGGACGGTCCCCGAGCGCAGGGGCTCAGGCTGCACTCAACCGGATGAAGCGTTCGAGGTGGTGGTCGGTGTCGCCGAAGCGGTGGTCGACCATGGTCAGCCGCTTGGCGAAATGGCCGAGCGCGTATTCCTGCGTCATCCCGATACCGCCGTGCATCTGGATCGCTTCCTCGACCACGAGCCGGGCGACGCGGCCGATCAGGTTCTTGGTGGCGCTGACGTGGCGCTCGCGTTCGGCGCGCCCGGCCTCGAGATGGCCGGCGAGGTTGATGACCGCCGACCGCGCCTGTTCGATCTCGATCAGCACATCGGCCATGCGGTGCTGCAGCGCCTGGAACTTCCCGATCGGCTGGCCGAACTGACGACGGGAGCGGAGGTAGTCCACGGTCAGCGCGCGGATGGTCTCCATGAGCCCCAGCGCCTCGGCACAGAGCGCGCAGGTGGCCCGCGCGGTCACCCGCTCCAGCGCGTCGAAGGCATCGCCGGCCGGGCCGATCAGGGCGTCGGGCCCGACGGTCACGCCGTCGAGCGTCATCTCCGCCGCCCGGCCGCCCCCGTTCAGGGGATAGTCGTGCAGCGCGAGACCCTCCGCCCCGGCCGGCACGAGGAACGCCGAGATCCCCTGCCGCTCGGTCGCGGCGCCACCGGTGCGCGCGGTGACGACGACGTCCCCGGCGGCGCGCGCGAAGCCCACGATCGCCTTGCGCCCCGTGAGCCGCCAGCCGCCGCCCGCGCGCTCGGCCCGCGTCTCGACGTGTTCGAGGGTGTAGCGCGCGGCCGGTTCCCCGTGTGCGAAACCGAGCACCTCGCCTGCGAGCGCTGCCTCGATGCGGTCCGCCTGCGTCTCCGCTCCGAGGTCGGACAGCAGCCCCGCGGCGAGGACGCCCGACTCGATGAGCGGTGTGACGGCGCCGGCACGGCCCACCTCCTCGAAGACGACGGAGAGGTCGAAGCCCGCACCGCCGAAGCCGCCGGCCTCTTCCGGCAGCAGCGCACCGATGGCACCGAGCCCGGCGAGTCCCTCCCAGAGGCGCGCGTCGAAGCCCGTGGCGCCCTCGGTCGCCGCGGCGGTCGCCTCGGGCGTCACGGTGTCGGCGAGGAAGCGGCGCAGGCTGTCGGAGAGCATGCGCCGTTCGTCGGTCAGCTCGAAATTCATGGTCTCAGAGCTCCAGGATGGCTTTCGAAATGATCTGGCGCTGCACCTCGTTCGAGCCGCCGTAGATCGAAAGCTTGCGGTTGTTGAAATAGGTCTGCGTGGCGGGCATCGCGTAGTCGGGGCCGACGGCCTCGACGTTCGCGCCCTCGTCCAGCGCCTCGGAGACGAAGGGCATCGCATAGGGTCCGACCGCCTGCCGCGTGAGCGCGTTGATCTCCTGCCGGATGACCGTTCCCTTGATCTTCAGCATCGAGGACTCGGCCCCCGGCGCCTGCCCGGCCGCGGCCGCGGCGACGGTACGCAGATTGGTCGTGGCCATCGCCATCAGGTCGATCTCGACCTGCGCGAGCTTCGCCGCGAAGAAGGGCGCCTCGATCAGCGGCCGGCCGTCGGCGCGCTCCTGGCGGGCGATGCGGCGCAGGTTCTCGAGCCCCGCCTGCGCGAAGCCGACGCCCGCGATGTTGGTGCGCTCGTGCGTCAGCAGGTACTTGGCGATGGTCCAGCCCTGGTTCTCCTCGCCGACGAGGTTCTCGGCCGGCACCTTCACGTCGTCGAACCAGACCTCGTTGACCTCCGCCTCGCCGTCGATGAGCACGATGGGCCGCACCTCGACGCCGGGGCTGTCCATGTCGATGAGCAGGAAACTGATCCCCTCCTGCGGCTTGCCCTCCGAGGCGGTGCGCACGAGGCAGAAGATCTTGTCGGCGTACTGCCCGAGCGTCGTCCAGGTCTTCTGTCCGTTGACCACGTAGCTGTCGCCGTCGCGCCGGGCCGTGGTCTTGAGCGACGCGAGATCCGAGCCCGCGCCCGGCTCGGAGTAGCCCTGACACCACCAGTCCGAGCCGTCGAGGATGCGGGGCAGGTAGTGGTCCTGCTGCGCCCGGCTCCCGAATTTCATCAGCACGGGACCCAGCATGTTGACGCCGAAGGGCACGATGCGCGGCGCGCCGGCGCGGGTCGTCTCCTCCTCGAAGATGTGGCGCTCGATCGCGTCCCAGCCGGGGCCGCCGAACTCTTCGGGCCATGTCACGCCGAGCCAGCCGCGGGCGTTGAGGATGGCGTGCCATTCCTCGTAGTCGGCCTTCGTCAGCCGCTTGCCGCCCTTGACCTTGTCGGCAAGGCGCTGCGGCAGGGCCTCGTCCAGGAACGCGCGCACCGCGTCGCGAAAGGCGATCTGGTCGTCGGTATAGGCGAGATCCATCGTTCTCTCCTTGTCTCAGAAATTCTCGAAGAGGGCGGCCGCATCCTGCCCGCCGCCCACGCAGATCGTCACGACGCCGAGCTGCGCACCGCGCCGGCGGCCCTCGATCAGCAGGTGGCCGGTCATGCGCGCCCCGGTCATGCCGAAGGGACGGCCCACGGCGATCGCGCCCCCGTCGACGTCGAGCCGCGCATCATCGATGCCCAGCCCGTCGCGGCAGCAGGGAAGCTGGCGCGCGACGGCCTCGTCGAGCGCCGCGAGGTCGATGTCCTCCACCGTCAGGCCCTCGCCCCGCAGCAGGCGGGGCATGGCACGGACCGGCCCGATGCCCGGTCCGCGCGTGTCTGGTCCCGGCCGCATCCCGTCACTCCCGCGCTGCGAGGCTCGACCCCTGCCCCATGATCCGTTCCAGGTCCTCCACCGCCGCGGCGAGCTTCGGGCCGAGTTCGTCGCGCATCCGCGCGACACCGAGATCCTCCGGCATCGCGCCGCAGGTGAAGATCACCGGTTCGGAAAGGTCGCGCGGACGGTAGGGGCGGGCCACCGCGTGGATCGACGGCGCGAAATACTCGCCCGGATCGGTCAGCACGTAGCCCTGCCCGAGCAGTTGCCCCCACGCGTCGCGGCGCACGGCGCGCGCGCGCTCCGGCGTGAGCCCCCTGTCGCCGCCGACGGCGGCAACGGTCTCGCGGAAGAGGTCCTCCTCCATCGCGGCGAGCATCGCGTGGCCCGAGGAGGACCCGTTGAAGGGGACGCGGTGGCCCACCTCCAGCCAGAGCGAGGAAATCCCCCGCGGTCGCCAGGTCCGGACGATGAGCATCTTTCCAGCGTCGCGCACGAGCATGAGCGCGAGCGTCCGCGTGTCGTCCGCGAGCCGCTGCATGATGGGTCCGGCAACCTCGACGAAGGTGATCGAGGCCGAGGCCACGTTGCCGAGCGCCAGCAGCGCCGGGCCGGGGCGGTAGCGGTCGTGCCGGCCGGCATGCGTCAGGTAACCGAGGCTCTGCAGGGTGAAGGTCAGCCGCGACACGGTCGATTTCGGCAGTCCGGTGCGCTCCGCGATGTCACCGTTGCCGAGCCCGTCGTCGGAGGCGCGGAAGGCGCGCAGCACCGCGAGCCCGCGCGCCAGCGTCTCCGCGAAGCGCCGGTCCTTCTGCGGCGGCGCGGTCTGAAGCTCGGTCTCCTCGCGGTCGATCATGGCGGGCCTCACATGCTTGACGGGATCGCGAGCGACAGGATGGGAAAGGCCATCAGCAGCGCAAGCACGATCACGTCCACGCCGAGAAAGCGCATGATCCCCGCGAAGATCCGGTCGATCGGCACCTCGCGGCCGACGACCCCCGAGATCACGAAGACATTGAGCCCCACGGGCGGCGTGATCAGCCCGATCTCCAGCAGCTTTATCACGACGACCCCGAACCAGATCAGATCCCAGCCGTAGCCCTCGACCAGCGGCACCATCAGCGGAAGCGTCAGCACCATGATCCCGATCGGATCGAGGAACATCCCGAGAAGGATGTAGATCGCCGCGATCGCGACCAGCAGGACCACCACGGAAAGCTCGGCGGCCGTCACTGCCGCGACCACGTCGTTGGCCACGCCGGTCAGCGCCACGAAGGCGACGAAGATCTTCGCCCCCGCCGCGATGAAAAAGATCGCCGTGGTCTGGACCACCGTTTCCCGCAGGCTCTCCCAGAGGCCCGCGAGGGTCAGCTTGCGCTGCGCGAAGCCGATCGCGACCGCGGCGCTCACGCAGACGGCCGCCGCCTCGGTCGCGGTGAAGAAGCCGCCGTAGATGCCGCCCACGATGATCACGAAGAGCGCCACCGCCGGCCAGGCCTCGCGCGCCGCGCGCCAGCGTTCCTCGCGGGTCACGGTCCCCGCGAAGGCCGGCGCCGCGGACGGGTCGCGCAGCACCCAGATCCAGATCACCAGCAGGAAGCCCGCGAGCGTCAGGAGCCCCGGGATGATCCCGGCGAGGAAGAGCGCGGAGATCGAGGTCTCGGTGAAGATGCCGTAAATGATGAACAGGACCGAGGGCGGGATCAGCGAGCCGAGCGTGCCGCCCGCCGCGACCGAGGCCGTCGCCAGCCGCTTGTCGTAGCCGAGGCGCAGCATCTCGGGGCTGCAGATGCGCCCCATCGTCGAGGCGCAGGCGATGGAGGAGCCGGTGATCGCCGAGAACCCGCCGCACCCCATGACCGAGGCCATCGCCACGCCGCCGGGCACCCGCACCAGCCACACGCGCGCCGCGTGGTAGATCTTCGTCGTGATCTCGGCGCGGTAGGCGATGTGCCCGAGCGCGACGAAGAGCGGGATCATCGACAGGTCGTAGGAATGGATCAGGTCGAACGAGTTCGAGAAGACGAGGCTCGCCGTCGGCGTCCAGGCGCGCTCCGGCATGAACTCGCCCGTGCGCAACGCGAAGATCGCGAAGGTGCCGAGGCTCGCCACGCCGGCCAGCGCGAAGGCGATCGGCACGCGCAGGGCGAGAAGCCCGATCACCGAGGCGAAGGCGACGAGACCGATGAGCGTTCCGTCCATGGCTCACTCCGCTCCGCCGTAGCCCGTGGGCGAGAGCGGCCGCCCCGCCCGGAGCGCGCGCAGGTCGCCCGCCACCATGACCGCGAGACGAAGCCAGCACAGCGAGATGCCCAGCAGGAAGACCGTCCGACCGGGCCACTTGGGCAGGTTGAGGTCACCGAAGTAGTAGGCGCCCGAGGCGATCGCGCCTGTCACCTCGCGCCAGCCCGCCCAGATGAGCGGCGCGAGCGCGACAAGTCCGAAGACGGAGCCGAAGACGACCAGCGCGTCGCGCGCCCGCTCCGGCAGCAGGTTCGAGAACACCTCGACCACGATGTGCGCGCGGTTCGCCGTCGTCGCCGCCAGCGGCAGAACGACCGCGGCGACCATCAACTCGCGCACGAGCACGATGGCGTCCGGGACATTGCCGTTGACCGCGACGCGCAGGATCACCGTCGTCGTGATCAGGAGACCGAGCCCCAGCACGGAGACGGCGGCAAGGTGCACCAACAAGAGCTCGACGCGGCGCAGCATCGCAACCTCGTGACTTTCCGGAAGAGAGGGGCAAGGACGGCGCGCGCACGGGCGCGCGCCGCGGGATCGGCGATCAGCTGTCGCCGTTGTCCCAGGGGTAGCCGTTTTCGTCACGCTCGGCCGCGTACTTGGCCAGAAGGTCCTTGTAGGTCGCGAGCATCTCCTGC
The DNA here is from genome assembly GCF_041685465.1 of Rhodosalinus sp. Taxonomy (NCBI): domain Bacteria; kingdom Pseudomonadati; phylum Pseudomonadota; class Alphaproteobacteria; order Rhodobacterales; family Paracoccaceae; genus Rhodosalinus; species Rhodosalinus sp. The sequence continues at coordinate 16,666 of NZ_JAWLFS010000024.1, forward strand.
CCGTCGAGCCCCATGCCCCCGACCTGTTCGACCCATTCGTCGACGTATTTCGCGCCCCCCTCGATGAGCTTCGCACGCTCCGCGTCCGGCAGTTCGATGATTTCGACGCCCGCCTCGCGCATGGTCTCGACCGCCGCGGCGTTGTCGGCGGTGATGAGCCGGCCGAGTTCGTCCGACATGCTCGCCCCGGCCTCCATGAGGATGTCCTGCCTGTCGGCGTCGAGACGGTCGAAGGCCTGCTTGTTCATGAAGATGCCGAGCGCCCCGGTCTGCCCCCAGTCGAGGAGGGTGTAGCTGTCGATGACCTCCTCCTGCTTGAGCGCCGCCGTGGCGTAGGAGTAGGTCTGCGAGCAGTCGAGCAACCCGCTGTCGAGCGCCTGATAGGCGTCGTAGATCGACATCGACACGAGGTTCGCGCCGAAGTCCCCGAAGGTGTCGCCGTAGGCGCCGACGCCGCGCACCTTGAGCCCGTCGATATCCTCGACCGAGCGGATCTCGGTACCCTGGCAGCCGATGTGAACGGCCGAGGTGGTAAAGGTGCCGAGGTAGACGAGATTCTGGGCGGCCATCGCCTCCTTGATGCCGTCATGCGTGCGCATGATCTCGTCGGTGGCCTTCATGCCCACCCAGGCATCCGCGTTCTCGAGCGGCATGTCGGCAATGCGGTAGGGCGACATCTCCTTGGGGAAGTAGACGGCGATGATGGTGCCCATGTCGGCCACGCCATCGGCGATGCCCGAGAGGGCCGCACCGGCCTTGAAGAGCGCGCCGCCCCACTGGATGTCGAGCGTCATCTCGCCGTCCGACAGCTCCTCGACCTGTTCGGCGAAGAAGTTGAGCGATTCGCCCCGCGCGCCGCGGTTCGGGCCGGCCTCGCCCACGAAGAATGTCTGCGCCCCGGCGGTGCCTGCAGACAGGATCAGTGCGCCCGCGAGCGCGGATTTCCAGATGGTCATGATGTCTCCTCCCTTGTTCCACTATGTAGAACTCCCTTCGACAAGGTGAAACTGCTATGGGGGCACAGGTCAAGTCCGGAGTTCCGCGGCCAGGACGGATTTTCCGGCACGACCGACGCGACGCGGCGGCCGATGACGCAAGCGCCTGCCGGGCGGTTCGCGTCAGCGCCGGGCCGGGCTTCGAACTTGGCGTGTCCAGGACGTGACCCCGTCGCGGCGGAACACACACGCAGGACGCCGCGCGGCGCGCGGTGCCCACTGCCACCATCGACGGGCGCACGACCCGGATCAGGCGACAGGTGGCGCAATTTATGTGCACATAAGTATTCCTAGGCGACACAATCTGTCTCGGCTATTCAGGCGGCCGCAGACCGCAAGGGAACAGCATGGCACGCGACGATTTCGATGGCTGGATCGGCCGCACCCGAGAGGACCGGGATACGGCGAGCGCCGCGGCGCTTTCGATGCTGGCGGCGACGCTCTCGGATCTGCCCGGCGCGCTGCCCGCGCCGCCCGAGGCGGGCACGCCCCTGCCCCCCCTCTGGCACTGGGCGCTCTTTCACCCCGATGCGCCGATGGACGGCCTGGGCCCCGACGGGCACCCCGAGCGCGGCGGCTTCCTGCCGCCCATCGATTACGAACGGCGCATGTGGGCGGGCGGCGCGCTCACCTTCCACGCCCCCCTTCGCGTCGGCGACACGGTCGAGCGGCGCTCGCGCATCGCCGAGATCCGCGAGGTCGAGAACGACCGCGGCGGCATGGTCTTCGTCACCGTCGAGCACGCGCTCGACGGGCCTGCCGGCCTCGCCATCGAGGAGCGTCAGGACATCGTCTACATGCCGATGCCGGAGTGTTTCACGCCGCCGAAGAAGACGCCCGCGCCCGCGGCGCCGGAGGCGGCGCTGACCCTGCCAATGCCCGAGACGCGGCTCTTCCGCTTCTCGGCCGCGACCTTCAACGCGCATCGCATCCATTACGACCTGCCCTACACGCAAGAGGTCGAGAAATACCCCGGCCTCGTCGTGCACGGGCCGATGCAGGCGCTCTGCCTGATGGCGCTCGCCGTCGCGCAGGCGGGCCGTGCGCCCGACCGCTTCCGCTTCCGCGGCGTGCATCCGCTTTTCGCCGGGGCGCCCATGCGCGCGCTCGCCTGGCGCGAGGAGGACGCGCCGGGGCTCGCGCTCTGCGCCGCGGCGGCAGAGGGACACATGACCATGCGGGCGACCGCGGACTGGGAGGAGTGACATGGGAATCCTGAAAGGCATGCGCGTCGTCGAGGGGTCGGCCTTCGTCGCCGTGCCGCTCGCGGGGCTGACGCTTGCGCAGATGGGCGCGGACGTGATCCGCTTCGACCGGCTGGAGGGGGGGCTCGACGCGCACCGCTGGCCCGTCGCGCCCAACGGGCGCTCGCTCTTCTGGGCGGGGCTCAACAAGGGCAAGCGGTCCGTCGCGGTGAACATGAAATCGCCCGAGGGGCGCGAGCTCGTCACCCGCATCGTCACGGCGCCGGGGGAGGACGCGGGGCTCTTTCTCACCAACCTGCGCGTGCGCGGCTGGATGGACTACGAGACGCTGAGCCAGCACCGCCCCGATCTCGTGATGCTCACGCTCACCGGCGACCGGCACGGGCGGCCGGCGGTGGACTACACGGTGAACCCCTCGCTCGGCTTTCCCGACGCGACCGGCCCCGAGGGCTCGACCGAGCCGGTGGCCCATGTCCTGCCGGCCTGGGACTGTATCGCCGGCAACCTCGCGGTGGCGGGGCTTCTCGCTGCCGAGCGCCAGCGGCTCAAGACCGGGCGCGGGCAACAGGTCGAGGTCGCGCTGAAGGACGTGGCGGCGGCGATGCTCGGCCACCTCGGCATCATCGGCGAGACCGCGCTCTCGGGCGAGAGCCGGCCCAAGGCGGGCAACGCGCTCTACGGCGCCTACGGGCAGGATTTCCTCTGCGCCGACGGGCGGCGGGTGATGGTCGTCGGGCTCACGCGCCGGCAGTGGCAGGGTCTCATGAAGGCCACCGGCACCGAGGCGGCGATGGACCGCCTCGCCGCGCGCCTCGGCGCCGATCTGGGCGAGGAGGGCGAACGCTTCCGTCACCGCCACGAGATCACCGCGATCCTCGCGCCCTGGTTCGCGGCGCGCGCGGTCGCCGATTTCGCCGAGAGCTTCGATGCCCACGGCGTCACCTGGTCGATCTTCCGCGACTTCCGCACGGCGCTCGACGAGGACCCGGACCTCTCGCCCGAGAACCCGATGTTCTCGATGCTGGAGCAGCCCGGGATCGGCGAATATCCCGCCCCGGCGAGTCCGCTCGAATTCTCGGCCGCCGGGCGCGCGCCGGCGCAGCCCGCGCCGGAGCTCGGCCAGCACACCGAGGAGGTGCTGGCCGACGTCGCCGGCCTCGGCTCGGGCGAGATCGGGCGGCTCTTCGATCAGGGCATCGTCGGAGGGCCGGCGCGGGTGAGCTAGGGCGTGTCGCGCGCGGTTGG
>NZ_JAWLFS010000025.1:0-19821 GCF_041685465.1 Rhodosalinus sp.
GAGAGGAGACCACGCGGCGGCGCCGAGGGCGACGGTGGCAGGGGGCGCTGCCCCCGTCCGCCTGCGGCGGACTCCCCCGGGATATTTTCGCCAAGAAGAAGACCCGGCGCGGGACGGAGGATGGGTCGGGTCGCCGCGCCCGCGAGCGCGGCGGCGCGCGCGTCCGGGGCTCGACCGATCGGCGCAAGGGCCGCACCCGCCTCCGCCGGAAGGACGCCGGCGCGGAGCGGGGACGAGAGCGCGCGCGGCGCTCATGCCGGCGCGGTCTCGGCGCGGGCCTCCTCGAGCAGGCGCGCGGCCTCGGAGCCCTGGAGCCGCGCGATGTCGTCCTGATACTTGAGCACCGCGCCGAGCGTGTCGGCGATCACCTGCGGCGAGAGCGCGATCACGTCGAGCGCGAGCAGGCATTTCGCCCAGTCGATGGTCTCCGCCACGCCCGGGGCCTTGAAGAGGTCCTCGGTGCGCAGGCGCTGCACGAAGGCGACGACCTCGCGCGAGAGCGCCTCGGAGGCCTCGGGGACGCGGGCGCGCAGGATCGCCATCTCGCGGTCGAACTCCGGGTAGTCCACCCAGTGGTAGAGGCAGCGGCGCTTGAGCGCGTCGTGCACCTCGCGCGTGCGGTTGGAGGTGAGCACGACGATCGGCGGCTCCGGCGCGCGGATGGTGCCGATCTCGGGGACCGTCACCTGGAAATCCGAGAGCGCCTCGAGGAGGAAGGCCTCGAAGGGCGCGTCGGTGCGGTCGAGCTCGTCGATCAGCAACACCGGCGCGCCGCCGGGCTGGGGCGACATCGCCTCGAGCAGGGGGCGGCGGATCAGGAAGCGTTCGGAGAAGAGCTCGTCGGTGAGCGTTTCGCGGTCGGTGCCTTCCACCGCCTCGGCGGTGCGGATGGCGACCATCTGCGCGGGGAAGTTCCATTCGCAGACGGCGGAGGCGGCGTCGAGCCCCTCGTAGCACTGCAGCCGGATGAGACGCCGGCCGAGCCCGGCGGCGAGCGCCTTGGCGATCTCGGTCTTGCCGACGCCGGCCTCGCCTTCGAGGAAAAGCGGCCGGCCGAGCCGCTGGCCGAGAAAGACCACCGTGGCGAGGGCGCGGCCGCAGACGTAGCCCTCCCCGGCGAGCAGGTCCTGAACGTCGTCGATCGAGCCGGGTGTCGTCATGCGCCTCCTCCTCCTCGGCGCAGAGAAGGGCACGCGGGCGGGCACCGGGTCAAGCGTGCCGCGTTGACCGGTCGCCTTGGTGCGGCCATGTTTCGGGCATGATCGGCTGTTAGCCGGATCCCCGAGGCCGGCGGACGGGCCGGCGGGGCGACCGGCGCGAGGGAAGCGAGATGCGCGTGACCGCGGTGACCTGCGTCAGGAACGAGGGCCCGTTCCTGATCGAGTGGATCGCCTGGAACCGGCTGATCGGGGTGACCGATTTCCTGATCTATTCGAACGATTGCACCGACGGGACGGATCGCCTGCTGGACGCGCTGGCGGCCGAAGGCGTGGTGCGCCACCTGCCCAACCCGGCCGCGGGCCGCAGCTACCAGATGGAGGCGCTGAAGGCCGCCGCGCGGGCGCGGGCGGTGCGCGCGGCGGACTGGGTCTGGATCGCCGACGTGGACGAGTTCCTGAACATCCACGCGGGTGACGGGACGATCCCGGCGCTCGTCGCGGCCTGCGGCGATCCGCGGGCGATCTCGGTCTCCTTCCGGTTCTTCGCCAACGCGGGCGTCGAGCGCTTCGAGGACCGGCCCGTGGTCGCGCAATTCACGCGCACGCACGACCCGGACATCTGGTGCGGGGAGACGGCGATCGAGGTCAAGACGCTGGTGCGGCGGGATTTTCCGCTTCGGTACTTCGGCGCACACCGGCCCTTCCTGCGCCGGGGCCTCGCGCCGGAGGCGCGGCCGCGCTGGACCGACGGCGCCGGCCGGCCGGTGCCGGAGGCGTTCCTCGACGCCGCGACGGCCCGGCGCATCCGCAAGATCCCGGCGAAGGGCGCGCGCCGGCATGCCACGCTCAACCATTATGCGCTGCGATCGCTCGAGAGCTATCTCGTCAAGGTGGACCGCGGCGACGTGAACCGCAGGAACCGGGCCTTCGACGTGGACTACTGGCGCGACCGCGACGACGACGCCTGCGCCGAGGCGAGCCTTCTGCGGCATCTGCCGGCGCTGGAGCGCGAGATGGCGGCGCTGAAGGCGCTGCCCGAGGTGGGCGCGCGCCATGCGGAGGCGGTGGCCGCGCACCGCGCGCGGATTGCCGCGCTTCTGGAGCAGGCCGAGTATCGCGCGTTGCGCGCGCGCCTGCGCGCCGCGCCGCGGATCAGCACGCGCGAGGGAGCGCTGATCGCCGAGCTCGGGCTGGAGGGCGCGGCGTGAGCGCGGTGCGCGTGGTCAACCTCGGGCTGCCCAAGTCGGGCACGACGACCTTCAACAAGGCGCTCGCCGCCTCGGGCTGGCGTGTCGCCGATCACCGCATCCGCCCGCGCCAGACCGCGGACGCGGCACTGCACGGCGCCTTCGTGGGCGACCTGATGTATCGCGGCTATTTCGGGTCCGGCGATCCGCTGGCGCTTTTCGCGGGCTTCGACGCGATCTCGGAGACGAGCGTGATGCGCCGCGGCGTGAACTTCTGGCCGCAGACGGATTTCGGCCTGATCGAGGCGGCGCGCAGGCATCATCCGGGGCTGCGTTTCGTCGCCACGCGGCGGCCGACGGCCGATATCTGCGCCTCCATGGCGGGGTGGTCGAACATGCTCGACCGGCTGCCGCACTACGCGATTCCGGGCCTGCCGCAGGGCTACGGCCGGGCGGAGGACGAGCGCGCGCGCTGGATCGAGGCGCATTACGCCTTCCTGCGGCGGATCTTCGAGGGGTCCGAGGCCTATCTCGAGCTCGACGTGGGCGCGCCGGACGCGGCCGGGCGGCTTTCGGCGCATCTCGGCGTCGAGATCGGCTGGTGGGGCCGGGCCAACGCGAAACGGGCGGCGGGCTGATGCGGATCGTCCTGCACGTCGGGCTCGACCCCTGGGCGGTGGAGCGGCTGCGCCGGGTCATGGCGGCGAAGCGTCAGGGCCTCGCCCGCCGCGGCATCCTGCTGCCGAAGAGCCCGGGCGCGAACAATCACACGCGCCTCTGCATGGCGGTGAGCGACCCGGACCGGGTGGATATGCTGCGCGCGCAGCGGGGCTTCGGCCCGGCGGAGGCGCAGGCGGGCCTGCGCGACGCGCTCGCCGCCGGCCTCGCGCGGGAGGTCGCGGCGGCGCAGCCGGAGGTGCTCGTCCTGTCGGCCTGGCAGCTCGGGCAGCGGCTCGTCCGGCGCGCGGAGCTCGCGCGGCTGCGCGCCCTGCTCGCGCCCCTCTCGGAGCGGATCGAGGTGGTGGCGCATGTCGAGGCGCCGGCGCGGATGCTCGCGCGGCACTACGCGATGCAGGTCTTCGACGGGCGCGCGCGGCCGCTCTCGCAGGAGCTCGCCCGGCCCGAGGGCGACTGGTGGGAGGAGGCCCGCGCCGCCGCGCCCGCGCCCGACCCGGACCTTGCCCTCTTTCCGGAGGTGCAGGGACCACCCCACTGGCTCGATCTGGCGCGCTTCACGGCAGAGTGGGAGGCGGTCTTCGGCCCGCTGCGCCTGCGCGCGGTGGACGCCGCCCGGCTCTCGGGCGCCGAGGCGATGGCGGAGGTGGCGGCGACGCTGGGGCTCGCGCGCCTGACCGGCAAGGCGGCGCCGGAGGCCCGGCCCGCGCCGCCCGCCGCCGCATGGCTCGCCCGCGCACGGGCGATGAACGCGCTCTTCCTGCGCTACATCGAGGTGAAAGACGCCGTGATCCCGCGCCAGCTCTGGCGGCGAATGCTGGCGGAAATCGCGGTCGGGGGGCCGGCGATCGACCCCGGCAGCCTTGCGCCCGTCTCGCGCCGCCTCGCTGCCGCGACCGCCGAGGTGGCCGCCGCGCACGGCCTCGATCCCGCCGCGCTCGCGCCCCCGCCGGAGGCCGCGCCATGGGCGGAGGCGGACCCGGGAGAGGGCTTCCGCGCGACGCAGTACCTGCTTGCCTTCCGCCCGCGCATCGACCGCGCCACGAGGGAGGCCCGCGCGGCGGAGGCCGCGCCCGCAGAGGACGCAACACGCCTGCCGCCCGAGGCGCGCGCGAAGCTCGCGCAGCTTCTGGGCGGCCCCTTCGCGCCGCACGACCGGTTCGGCCGCGTGAAAGAGGACGAGCAGGCGCCGCCCTATCCGCCGGCGCCCCCGCGCAGGCCACCCGAGGGCAGCACGGGGCGGGTGATCGTCGCCTGCATGAAGAACGAAGCCCCTTATGTCGTGGAGTGGGTCGCCTACCACCGCGCGATCGGGGTGGACGACTTCCTGATCTACACCAACGGCTGCGAGGACGGCACCGACGCGCTGCTCGCGCGGCTTCAGGAGATGGGCGTGGTGCGCCACCGCGCCAACGACGACTGGCAGGGCAACTCGCCCCAGCAGCACGCGCTCGACCGCGCGCTCGAGGAGCCGGTGGTGCAGGATGCCGAGTGGCTCTTGCACATCGACGTGGACGAGTTCGTCAACGTGCGCTGCGGCGACGGCACGCTCGACGCCTTTCTCGCGCGCGTGCCGGAGGCGACCAACGTCGCCATGACCTGGCGGCTGTTCGGGCACTCGGGCGTCGCGCGGCTGGAGGATCGCTTCGTGATCGAGCAGTTCACCCGCTGCGCGCCGCGCTTCTGCCCCAAGCCGCACACCGTCTGGGGCTTCAAGACCATGTTCCGCAACATCGGCGCCTACGCGCGGATGTCCTGCCACCGGCCCAACAAGCTCGCCCCGGAGTTCGAGGGGCGCGTGCGCTGGGTCAACGGGTCGGGCGCCGACATCACCGCGGAGCTCGCGCGGGACGGCTGGCGCAGCTCGCGGCGCAGCGTCGGCTACGATCTGCTTCAACTCAACCACTACGCCCTGCGCTCGGCGGAAAGTTTCCTCGTCAAGCGCGAGCGCGGGCGCGCGCTGCACGTGGACCGGCAGATCGGGCTCAACTACTGGATCCGCATGGACTGGTCCGACGCGACCGACCTGACGATCCAGCGCAACCTGCCCCGGCTGCGCGCCGAAGTGGACCGGCTGATGGCCGACCCGGAGGTGGCGCGGCTGCACGCGCGCGGCCTCGCCTGGCATCGGGAGCGGGCGGCGGCGCTGCGCGCGACGCCGGAGTTCCGCGCGCTCTACGAAGAGGCGCGCGCCACCCGGCTCACCGGCGCGGAGCGCGCGGCGTGGTCGCTCGCCCTCGACATGGAGAGCTGAGGTGGGGGCGCAGGGGACCGAGGGCACCATCACCTCCCGCGGGGTGCGTATCCCGAAGGACGCGCGCGTCTTGACGGGTCGGGCGCGGCGCAACCTGCGTGCCGGCACCTACGAGCGCAAGGAGAGCGACGCGGTGCTGCGCATGGTGCGCCCGGGCGACCGGGTGCTCGAACTGGGCGCCGGGATCGGCTACATGTCGGCCCTCATCGCCACGCAGACGAAGGCCGCGGCGATCACCAGCTTCGAGGCGAACCCCGCGCTTCTGCCGTTCATCGCGGAGGTGCACCGCGCCAACGGCGTGACGATCGCCTCCGTCGAGAACGCGCTTCTGGCTCCGGAGGCCGGGCCGCCGCGCCCTTTCCACGTCCGGGAGGATTTCCTCGCCTCCTCGCTCGACCGGGACGCCGCCGGCGGCGTGGTGGAGACGGTCGCGGTGCCGGTGCGCGGCCTCGCGGACGTGCTGGCAGAGGTGCGGCCGGATGTCCTCGTCTGCGACATCGAGGGGGCGGAGGCCGATCTCCTGCCGGCGGGCGACTGGTCCGGGCTGCGCGCGGCGGTGGTGGAACTGCACCCGCAGTGGATCGGGCAGACGGGCGTGCAGGCGGTCTTCGACGCGATGCAGCGCGCCGGGCTGACCTATTTCCCGCGCGCCTCGGAACGGAAGGTCGTCGCCTTCCGCAAGGGCTGGTGATGCGCATTCTCGCCATCCTCACGGTGCGCGACGAGGGAGCCTTCCTCCTCGACTGGCTGGCGCATCACCGGGCGGCGGGGGTGACGGACGTTCTCGTCTTCTCGAACGACTGCGCCGACGGCACCGACGCCATGCTCGACCGGCTGGCAGAGCTCGGGTGGGTGGAGCATCACCGCAACCCGCCGCCGCACGCGCGGCAGGGCGTGCAGTTCACCGCGCTCAACCGCGCCGCGGAGCTTCCGATCACCCGCACCGCCGACTGGATCCTGCCGCTCGACATCGACGAGTTCGTGAACGTGCACGTGGGCGATCGCACCCTGCCCGCCCTGATCGCCGCGCTGCCGGAGGCGACGGCGATCACGCTCACCTGGCGGCTTTTCGGCAACTGCGGTGTGGTGGCCTACGAGGATCGTCCGGTGACCGAGCAGTTCACCCGCGCCGCGCCCGAGGTGATCTGGTGGCCCTGGCGCGCGGCGATGTTCAAGACGCTCTACCGCAACGACGCCACCTACGCGAAGCCCGGCGTCCACCGGCCCCGCGCGCCCGATCCGGCGCGGGTGGAGGCGGCCCGCTGGTTCGACGGGCACGGGCGCGAACTGCCCGGGAGCTTCCGCACGCGGCGGGTCTTTTCCGATTTCGGGCGGCCCAATTTCGGACTTGCGCAGATGAACCACTACGCGCTCGGCGCGATGGAGAGCTTCGTCCTGAAGGCCGCCCGGGGACGCGCGGTGCACGCGGGCGACCGGCTCGGCCTCGACTACTGGGTGGAGCGCAACCTCTGCGCCGAGGACGACCGGAGCATCGCGGCCCTCGCCCCGGCCACGGCGGCGATCCGCGCCGAACTGGCGGCGGACGCGCGCCTCGCGGCGCTGCACGCCGAGGCGGTCGCATGGCGCCGCGCGCGCTTCGCCGAGCTGATGGCGACGGAGCCCTCCCGCGACCTGATGGGCCGGCTGCTCGCGGCGCCGCCCTCGCGCCCCGTCCCGCGGGAGATCGCGCTCAGGCTGATGGCGCACGCCCGGCGCGCAGGCGACCGCGACCGCGCGCGGAACGCGCCATACTAAGAGGCCGTTTCCCGCGCAATTTTGCCCCAATGCGGTACTATCTCCCCGGAACGCGCCAAGGATCGCCCGAACGGAGACAAGGGATGCAGGACGCCCCCGACCTCGACTCGCGCCCGCTGACCGGACTGGAGCGGGCCGAATGGCTGGACAGGATGGCCGAGATAACCGTCGAGAACGGCCATTTCGCCGTGCTGGGGCGGCGTCATATCGCGAGCTACATCGACCACGGCGGGACGCTGCTCGTCACCTTCGAGACGGTCGAGGGCACGCGCGCCCTGTCGGAGCGCGAGGAGCCGCTCGGCTGGCAGATGGTGCGCGACCACGGCTGGTCGCACCTCTGCCTCATGGCGCAGGGCGACACCTGGTTCCGTGACCGGGACGTGTACGACTACGTCGACCGGTTGATCGACGAGGCCTTCTTCGAGGATTTCGAGCGCGTGGTCTTCTACGGCGCGGGGCCCTGTGGCTACGCGGCCGCCGCCTATTCGGTCGCCGCGCCGGGGGCGAGCGTGATCGCCGTGCAGCCGCAGGCCACGCTCGACCCCGAGTTCGCGGAATGGGACGACCGCTTCGTCGAGATGCGGCGCACCGATTTCACCGAGCGCTACGGCTACGCCCCCGCGATGGTGGACGCGGCGATCGAGATGTTCCTGATCTACGACCCGCACGAGCAGCTCGACGCGATGCACGCCGCGCTCTTTCAGGGCGACAACGTGGAGCGCCTGCGCCTGCGCAACATGGGCGGCGCGATCCAGGGCGACCTGATCGGGATGGGGTTGATCGCGCCGCTGCTCGCCGCGGCCGGCGACGGGGTGCTCGACCGCGAGCTCTTCTACGAACTCATGCGCGCGCGGCGCGACCATGTGCCCTACCTGCGCCGCCTGCTCGCCCGCGCGGAGGAGCGCGGGCGGCTGAGGCTCGCCTGGCGGGTCTGCCGCAATGTCGCGGCGCGTCTCTCGGCGCCACGATTCGCGCGCCGGATGGAGCGTCTCGACGCGATGCTCGGCGAGACGGCCTAGCCGCGCCGGTCCGCAAGCGCGCCGCGAATCTCCGCCTGAAAGGCGCCGAGCGTGCCGCCGAGGATCACCAGCACCGGCGAGACCTCGTCCATCACGAGCACGAGGAAGACCGCGGCGCCGAAGAGCGCGGCGGCGAAGGCGGCGACGCGCTGCCCGGCCGCATCGGGCATCCGCGCGGGGCCGAGCATGCGGCGCAGCGCTTCCGCGACCTGACCCTCGATCCATGGCGTGGCCGCGCCCGCGACCCCCGCGACGATCAGCGTGAAGAGCATGGGCGTTCTCCCTCGGTGCGCGGGCCGCGTTCTGCCGCAGCGGCGGGCGGCTGGCAATCGCCCCCGCGGCACTGGCCCGACACTGGCGCGCTGCGCGGCGATGGGCTAAGCGCGAGCGCATGACGACGACGCTGGATATCCGCCGCCCCGACGACTGGCACCTGCACCTGCGCGACGGCGCGACGCTCAAGGGCGTTCTGCCCGCGAGCGCGCGCGCCTTCGCCCGCGCCATCGTGATGCCCAACCTCGTGCCGCCGGTGGTGACCGGCGCGCAGGCCGCCGCCTATCGCGACCGCATTCTCGCCGCGCGGCCCGAGGGCGCGCGCTTCACGCCGCTGATGACGCTCTACCTGACCGAGGAGACGGACCCGGAGGACGTGGTGCGCGCCCATGCCGAGGGGCTGGTGACGGCGGTGAAGCTCTACCCCGCGGGGGCCACCACGAACTCCGCCTCCGGCGTGCGCGACTTCGGCCGCGTGCGCGGCGTGCTGGAGCGCATGGCCGAGGCCGGCGTGCCGCTCTGCGTGCACGGCGAGGTGACGGACCCCGACATCGACATCTTCGACCGCGAGGCCGTCTTCATCGAACGGGTGCTCGACCCGATACGCCGCGCGACGCCGGGCCTGCGCGTGGTGATGGAGCATGTGACCACCGCCGACGCCGTCACCTACGTCAAGAGCGCCGAGCGCGACCTCGGCGCGACGATCACGGTGCACCACCTCGTCATCAACCGGAACCACATCCTCGCCGGCGGCATCCGGCCGCATTACTACTGCCTGCCCGTGGCCAAGCGCGAGACGCACCGACAGGCCCTGCGCGAGGCGGCGGTCTCGGGCGATCCGCGTTTCTTTCTCGGCACCGACAGCGCGCCGCATGTCGATGCCGCGAAGGAGACCGCCTGCGGCTGCGCGGGCATCTTCACGGCGCCGGTGGCGCTGCCGGTGCTGGCGGAGGTCTTCGAGGCCGAGGGCGCGCTCGACCGGCTGGAGGGCTTCACCTCGCGCCATGGCCCCGGTTTCTACGGGCTACCCGTGAACGAGGAGACGGTGACGCTGGAGAAGGGCGAGGCCGCCGCCCCGCCCGCCCGCGTCGAGACGGGCGATGGCCCCGTCACCGTCTTCGACCCCGGCTTTCCGCTGCACTGGCGCCTGCGCGCCTGACCGCGCGTCCGCCCTCGCGGGTGTCCTCGCTGCGAGGACGCCCGCGAGGGCGGACCGAGCCCTTCGAGGAGACCCCGATGATCACCACCGCGCCCCCGCCCGAGGAGATCACCCGCCTCGCCGCCCGCATGCTGCTGGAGGTGGAGGCGGTGCATTTCAACGCCGACACCCCCTTCACGCTGGCCTCGGGCAAGCCCTCGCCCACCTATATCGACTGCCGGCGGCTCATCGGCTTCCCGCGCGTGCGCGCCGCGCTCATGGACTACCTCGCCGCCACCGTGCTGCGCGAGGCTGGGTTCGAGCGCTTCGACGTCGTCGCGGGGGGCGAGACGGCCGGCATTCCCTTCGCGGCTTTGATCGCCGAGCGGCTCGGCCTGCCCATGGCCTACATCCGCAAGAAGCCCAAGGGCTACGGGCGGGGCGCCCGGATCGAGGGCGTGCTGAACGAGGGCGACCGGGTGCTGCTGATCGAGGATCTGGCCACCGACGGCGGCTCCAAGCTGTCCTTCGTCGAGGCGATTCGCGAGGCGGGGGGCGAATGCGCCTACACGGCGGTGATCTTCGCCTACGGCATCTTCCCCGAGGGCGAGGCGAAGCTTGAGGAAGCCGGCGTGCGGCTCCTGTCGCTGACCACCTGGCGCGACGTCCTCGCCGAAGCGCGCGCGCAGGACGCCTTTCCCGCGGCCACGCTGGACGAGGTCGCGGCCTTCCTCGACGCGCCACAGGCCTGGCAGGCGGCCCGCGGGGGATAAGCCGCGCCACTGTGGCGCAAGCGACACACTCCGCGCGCCACCCTGCCAGATGTTGACGTTGCGCATGCCCTGCCCGCAAGATCGCGGGGCATCATGATCCACAGCCTGTCCACAGCTTATACAATTTGCCCCGGTCGGACGCTCGGGGCTATGCGGTCCGGACCAGGACGAAGGGGTCAGCCATGAACGAGCTCGCGGGGTTCAACCCGGCCGGGGCGGAGATCGACGCGCCCGAGACGATGCCGCATTCGGTCGAGGCGGAGCAGCAGCTTCTCGGCGCGATCCTGACCAACAACGACATCTTCGACCGGGTCGCGGCGATCGTCGGACCGCAGCATTTCTACGACCCGGTGCACGCCCGCATCTTCGAGATCGCGGCCGCGCGCATCTCCAAGAACGCGCTCGCCACGCCGGTCACGCTCAAGACCTTCATGGAGGGCGACGAGGGGCTGGAGGCGCTCGGCGGCCCCGCCTATCTCGCCCGGCTCGCCGGCGCGGCGATCGCGGGCTACGCGGCGAAGGACTACGCGCAGCTCATCTACGATCTCGCCATCCGGCGCGAACTCATCGGGCTCGGCCGCGACATCTCGGCCAAGGCCGCCAAGATGGAGGTGGACCGCGAGCCGCGCGAGCAGATCGTCGAAGCCGAGCAGGCACTCTACCGCCTCGCCGAGCAGGGCAAGTCCGACAGCGGCTTCAAGTCCTTCCTCAACGCCTCGCTCGAGGCCGTGCAGGTCGCGGTGGCCGCGCACCAGCGCAAGGGGCAGCTCGCCGGTATCGCCACCGGCCTCGTGGACCTCGATTCGAAGCTCGGCGGCCTGCACAAGTCCGACCTGCTGATCCTCGCCGGGCGCCCCTCGATGGGCAAAACGTCGCTCGCCACCAACATCGCCTTCAACGTCGCGCGCGCCTACCGGCGCGGCGCGCGCTCCGACGGGAGCGAGGGCGCGGTCGAGGGCGGCGCGGTGGGCTTCTTCAGCCTCGAGATGAGCGCCGAACAGCTCGCCACGCGCGTGCTGTCGGACGCCTCCGAGATCCCCTCGGAACGGGTGCGCAAGGGCGACCTGACCGAGGAGGAGTTCCAGCGCTTCGCGGCCGCCGCGCGCGAGCTCGAGGCCTGCCCGCTCTACATCGACGACACGCCGGCGCTGCCCATCGCCCAGCTCGCCGCGCGGGCACGGCGGCTGAAGCGGACGCACGGGCTCGACCTGATCATGGTGGACTACCTGCAGCTCGTCCGCCCCGGCACCGCGAAGGACAGCCGCGTGAACGAGGTGAGCGAGATCACCCAGGGCCTCAAGGCCATCGCCAAGGAACTCGACGTGCCCGTGATCGCGCTCAGCCAGCTCTCGCGGCAGGTCGAAAACCGCGAGGACAAGCGCCCGCAACTCGCCGACCTGCGCGAATCGGGATCCATCGAGCAGGACGCCGACGTGGTGATGTTCGTCTTCCGCGAGGAGTACTACAAGGAGCGCGAGAAGCCGGGCGACCACGATCTCGACGCGATGGCCAAGTGGCAGGAGGAGATGGAGAAGCTCCACGGCCGCGCCGAGGTCATCATCGGCAAGCAGCGCCACGGCCCGATCGGCTCGGTGGAGCTCAGCTTCGAGGGCAAGTTCACCCGCTTCGGCAACCTCGCCAAGCCATGGCAGCAGGAGGGCGGCGGCTTCTGATCCGGCCCCGCTCCCGGCGTTGTGACTGGACAGCGCAGGCTTTCCCCTGCGTAATCGGGTCATGCGCGGATGCCTCGCCGCCTGCCTCGCCCTCCTGCCCCTCGCCGCCCCGGCGTGGGAGCCCGACGGGCTGGAGGTCGATCTGGAGCTCGTCCTCGCGGTGGACGTCTCGCGGTCGATGTCGGCCGAGGAGCTCGAGACGCAGCGGCGCGGCTACGCCGCGGCGCTGCGCTCCGAGGAGGTGGTCGCGGCGATCACCGGCGGCATGATCGGACGGGTGGCCATGACATACGTCGAATGGGCCGGCGCCTCCGCCCAGCGCAGCATCGTCGACTGGACCCTGATCGAGAGCGCCGAGGACGCCGCCGGTTTCGCCGCGCGCATCGGCGCGCAGACCGCGCCGGGCATGCGGCGCACCTCGATCTCCGGCGCGCTCCTCCATGCCGCCGAGAGCTTCGGGGACAACGGGTTTCACGGGCTGCGGCAGGTCATCGACATCTCGGGCGACGGGCCGAACAATCAGGGCCGCCCGGTGCTCGCCGCGCGCGACGCGGTGGTGGCGGAGGGCATCACCATCAACGGCCTGCCGCTGATGACGCCCGAGGAAGAGCTCGCCATCTGGGACATCGCCGATCTCGACATCTATTACGAGGACTGCGTCGTCGGCGGGCCGGGTGCCTTCGTCTTGCCGGTGCACGGCTGGGACGCCTTTCCAGACGCAGTGAAGCGCAAGCTCGTGCTGGAGATCGCGGGGCCGGACGCGCGCGTCTGGCGGGCCGAGGCGCCGGGCCCGGAGCGGGTCGACTGCCTCGTGGGCGAAAAGACCTGGGACCGCTACCGCCGCACCTGGGGCGAGCCCTGAGGCGGAAGCGGCACCGGCGTGCCGAAGGGCACCGTGTGCTCCCAGCCATCGGCGCGGCCTCGCAGGTGCAGCGCCGCCTTGATCGCCCCCATGTGCGTGACGACGAGCGCGGGGGCCGCCGGCGCCTGATCGAGCGCCGCCGCCACCCGGTCGCGCAGCTCGGCCACGCTCTCGCCGCCGTGCGGGCGGGCGTGATAGAAATCCGCGGCCCAGGCATCGAGTTCGTCGCGCGGCAGCTCGGACCACGCCACGCCCTCCCAGCGGCCGAAATCCATCTCGGTCCAGAGCGGCACGATCTCGGCCGACAGGCCGCGCGCCGCCGCGATCCGCTCGGCGAGCCGGTGGCACCGCGTGAGCGGGCTCGTCAGGACATGCGCGACCTCGGGCAGATCGGCGAGCACCGCCTCGGCCTCCGCCTCGAAGCTCTCGGCGAGCGCGAGATCCGTGCGCCCGTAGCAGGTGCCGGGCGCGACCGCGGGCGTGGTGTGGCGCAGAAGCGTCAGAGCCATGCCAGCGCCCCGAGATAGAGACCGAGCTCGGCCATCTGCTGCGTCGCGCCGAGGCAGTCGCCGGTGTAGCCGCCGAGACGGGCGAGGACCCGCCGCGCGAGGAGCGCGGCGAGGAGCGCGCCTGCTGCGAGCGCAGCGATAGTCGCCCCCGGCCCGAGCACGAGCGCCAGCGCCAGCGCCGCCGCGGCCGCGGTGCCCAGCGCGACACGGTCGCCGGACGGTGAGACCGAGGGCGCGGTGAACTTGGCGCCCTGCTCGCGCGCGTACTCGGCCCGCGCGACCACAGCCACCGGCGCGTAACGGCTGATCGCGTGACCGAAGAGGACCAGCGCCGCCGCCTGCCCCGGCGCGAGCGCGGCGAGCGCCGCCACCTTCAGCGCCAGCGTCAGGCCCAGCGCGAGGACACCATAGGTGCCCACGCGGCTGTCGCGCATGATCTCCAGCGCGCGCGCGCGCGTCAGCCCGCCGCCCAACCCGTCGGCCGCGTCGGCCAGCCCGTCCTCGTGAAAGGCCCCGGTCGCCGCCACCGTCGCCGCCACCGAGAGAAGCACCGCCACCGGCCAGGGCAGCACCGCCCCGGCCCCCAGCAGCACACCCGCCCCGATCGCGCCGACGATCAGCCCGACGCCGGGGTAATACCGCGTGGCCCTGAGGAGCCGCCCCTCCGAAAACGGAAGGTCGTGCGGCACGGGCAGCCGCGTAAGAAACTGCACGGCGAGGGCGAAGACCCCGAGCTCGTCGCGCCAGCCGGCGAAGGGCGGTTCCTGCGTCATGCTCCGGGCTTAGCCGGGCCCGCGCGACGCGGCAAGCGACCGGATTCGGCTTGACGCGGGGCGCAGGGCTGCGAATTAGACCTCATGGCGCAAGCGGAACTCATCATCGATCTGGACGCGCTGGTGGCGAACTGGCGCGCCCTCTCGGACCGCTCGGCCGGCGAGGCCGGCGCGGTGGTCAAGGCGGACGCCTACGGCCTCGGCCTCGCGCCGGTGGCGACCGCGCTCGCACGCGCGGGCGCGCGGCGTTTCTTCGTCGCCCAGGCCGAGGAAGGCGCGGCGCTGCGCGCGGCCCTCGGCGCGGGGCCGGAGATCTTCGTCTTCAACGGCCACATGGCGGGCGACGCCGCGCCGATCCGCGAGGCGGGGCTTGTCCCGCTCCTGAACTCCCCCGAGCAGGTCGCGCGCCACCTCGAGGCCGCGCCGGAGGCGCCTTGCGGCGTGCAACTCGATTCAGGGATGAACCGCCTCGGCATGGAGCCGGCCGACTGGGCCGAGGTCCGCGCCAGCCTCCCCGCCCCGCGTCTGGTGATGAGCCACCAGGCCTGCGCCGACGACGCCGCGCATCCGATGAACGCCCGCCAGCTCGCCGCCTTCCGCGCGATGACCGAGGGGCTGGACGCGCCCCGCTCGCTCGCCGCGACGGGGGGCGTCCTGATGGACCCGGCCTTTCACTTCGATCTCACGCGCCCCGGCATCGGCGTCTACGGCGGCCTGCCCTTCGCCGACGCGCGCCCGGTCGTGACCCTGCGCCTGCCGGTGATCCAGACGCGCGACGTCGCGCCCGGAGAGAGCGTTGGCTACGGCATGACCTGGATCGCCGAGCGGCCCGCGCGCATCGCCACAGTCGCGGGGGGCTACGGCGACGGGCTGCACCGCATCATGGGGCCGCATCTGGCCTTCCATGCCGGCGAGACCCCATGCCCCGTGCGCGGGCGCATCTCGATGGACCTGATCGGGGTGGAGGTCACGCATCTCGACGCCGATCCCGAGACGCTGGAGATTCTCGGCGCGCAGCAGGGGGTGGACGATCTGGCCGCGCATGCGGGCACCATCGGCTACGAGATCCTGACCGCGCTCGGACAGGGCCGCTACGCGCGGCGCTACACGGGCGGATGAGGGCACTCGCCCCTCTCGGCGCGCTCGGGCGGGCGGTGCTGCGCCTGCTGGGCGAGGTGGGGCGCGTCGCGCTCTTCGCGCTCGCAGCGGTGAGCCACATCCTGCGCCCGCCGTTCTACGCCCGCGAATTCGCGCAGGCGCTCGTTCAGATCGGCTGGCTCTCGCTGCCGGTGGTGGGACTGACCGCGCTTTTCACCGGCGGCGCGCTGGCGCTGCAGATCTACGCCGGCGGCGCGCGCTTCAACGCCGAGGCGGTGGTGCCGCAGATCGTCGCCATCGGCATCGTGCGCGAGCTCGGCCCGGTGCTCGGCGGGCTCATGGTCGCCGCGCGGGTGGCGAGTTCCATCGCCGCAGAGATCGGCACCATGAAGGTGACCGAGCAGATCGACGCGCTGGTGACGCTCTCGACCGACCCGATGAAATACCTCGCCGCGCCGCGCGTGCTGGCCGCCACGCTCGCGGTGCCGGTGCTCGTCGCGGTGGGCGATTCGGTCGGCATCATGGGCGGCTGGCTCGTGGGCGTCGCGCGGCTCGACTTCAACGGGGCGGCCTATCTCGAGAACACGGTGAGCTTTCTCGAGACATGGGACGTCACCTCGGGCCTCGTGAAGGGCGCGGCCTTCGGCTTCATCGTGGCGCTGATGGGCTGCTATCACGGCATGCACTCGCGCCGCGGCGCGCAGGGCGTCGGCCGCGCCACCAAGCAGGCGGTCGTCTCGGCCAGCGTGCTGATCTTCGCCGCGAACTACATCCTGACGGAGGTCTTCTTCGCGGCATGATCGAGCTCAGGGGCGTCAGCAAGAGCTTCGGCGAAACGCGCGTGCTGAGGGGCGTGGACCTCTCGGTGCCGCGCGGCACCTCGATGGTGGTGATCGGCGCCTCCGGCACCGGCAAGTCGGTGATGCTGAAGTGCATCCTCGGGCTGGTCGCCCCCGACGCAGGGCGCATCACGGTGGACGGGCGCGACGTGCGCGCGGGCGACCGCGACGCCTTTCTCGCGCGCTTCGGGATGCTCTTTCAGGGCGCGGCGCTCTTCGATTCGCTGCCCGTCTGGCAGAACGTGGCCTTCCGCCTCCTGCGCGGCGCGCTGAAGCGCCCCCGGGCGGAGGCGCGCGAGATCGCGGTGGAGAAGCTCCGCCGCGTCGGGCTCTCGCCGGACGTGGCCGACAGCTACCCCGCCGAGCTCTCGGGCGGCATGCAGAAGCGCGTCGGTCTGGCCCGCGCCATCGCCGCCGATCCGGAGATCATCTTCTTCGACGAGCCGACGACCGGCCTCGACCCGATCATGGCCGGCGTCATCAACGAGCTGATCCGCGAGATCGTGACCGAGATGGGCGCGACCGCCGTCGCCATTACCCACGACATGGGCAGCGTCCGCGAGATCGCCGATCAGGTGGCGATGCTGCACGACGGCGTGATCCAGTGGACGGGACCGGTGGACGCGCTCGACCGTTCGGGCGACCCTTACGTGGAACAGTTCATTCACGGCCGTGCCGACGGCCCCATCGCGGCGGTGCGCTGATGGAATTTCTGGAGCCCGATCCCGTTCTCCTCGCCTTCATCGGCTTCCGGCAGACCGTCTATCTGGAAGGTCTGGTGGTGCTGGCCGCGCTCCGGGCGATCGTGGCGCGCGGCGCCTGCCGGGCGCTCGCGGCGGCGGCGCTGGTCGTGGCGCTGGCCGCCGTGGCAGTGAAGCTCGCCGCGCTGCTGCCCGGCGCGCCGCTGGTCGGGGCGGCCGGTTTCGTGCGCAACGCGGGCGGCGGCATGGCCGTGCCGCTCGTTGCCTCGGTGCTCCTGCTTGCGGCGGGCGTCGCGCCGGGGCGGCGCTGGGCCTGGCTCGACTGGGCGCACCTGCTCTGGCTCGCCGCGCTCCTCGGGCTCTGGGGCTACGCGCGCTGGGCCTGAGGCCCGGCCGCCCGCCGCACTCTCCACCCTGTAGAAGCTCTGATCGGCCCCGGCCGGTCGCCGATGCCAACACCGGCTTCGACGGGGCGTTCGGCGCCTGTCAGGCGCCGGTGTCTATTCGGCGGCCTTCATCGCGAAGCCCTGCTCGATCATGTCGGACGGCGCCACAGGGTACTCGCCCGAGAAGCAGGCATCGCAGTACTGCGGGGCGCTCGCGTCGCGCCCCCCTGCCTCGCCGACGGCGCGGTAAAGTCCGTCGAGCGAAATGAAGCGCAGCGAATCGACCGCGAGGTGGCTGCGCATTTCCTCCTCCGACATGCTCGCCGCGAGAAGCTTCTCGCGCTGCGGCGTGTCGACACCGTAGAAGCAGGGCCATGAGGTCGGCGGGCTCGCGATGCGGAAGTGCACCTCGGCCGCGCCCGCGTCGAGGATCATCTCCTTGATCTTCCGCGAGGTGGTCCCGCGCACGACCGAGTCGTCGACGAGGATCACCCGCTTGCCCCGGATGAGCGCGCGGTTGACGTTGAGCTTGAGCCGCACGCCCATGTTGCGGATCTGCTCGGTCGGCTCGATGAAGGTGCGGCCCATGTACTGGTTGCGCACGATCCCCATGGCGTAGGGAATGCCCGATTCCTGGCTGTAACCGATCGCCGCGGGGGTGCCGCTGTCGGGAACCGGACAGACGAGATCGGCCTCCACCGGCGCCTCGCGGGCGAGCTCCACCCCGATCTGGCGGCGGGTTTCATAGACCGAACGCCCGCCGATGATCGAATCGGGGCGCGAGAAATAGACGTGCTCGAAGATGCAGAAGCGCGAGCGCACGGGGCGGAAGGGCCGCAGGCTCTCGACGCCGTGCTCCTCGGTGATCACGACCATCTCGCCCGGCTCGATCTCGCGCACGAGCTCGGCGCCGATGATGTCGAGCGCGCAGGTCTCGGAACTCAGCACCCAGCCGTCGCCGACGCGCCCCAGCACCAGCGGGCGCACGCCCAGCGGATCGCGCACGCCGATGAGCTTGGTGCGCGTCATCGCCACGATGGAGAAGGCCCCCTCGACCCGGCGCAGCGCATCCTCCATCCGCTCGGGGATGCCCTTCTGCAGCGAGCGGGCCATCAGGTGAATGATGCACTCGGTGTCCGAGGACGACTGGAAGATCGAGCCGCGCTCGATCAGCTCGCGGCGGAGCGCCTGCGCATTGGTGATGTTTCCGTTGTGCGCGATCGCCGCGCCGCCCATCGAGAACTCGCCGAAGAAGGGCTGCACGTCGCGGATCTGCGCCGGCCCCTTCGACCCCGAGGTGGAATAGCGCACATGCCCGATGGCGAGGCTGCCGGGCAGCGTCTGCATCACGTCCTGCGACGTGAAGGTGTCACGCACGTAGCCGAAGCGCCGGGCGGAGTTGAATCCCCGCTCGGCGTCGTAGGTGACGATGCCGCCGGCCTCCTGCCCGCGATGCTGGAGCGCATGCAGGCCGAGGGCGACGAAGCTCGCCGCGTCGGTGGCGCCGAGCACCCCGAAGACGCCACACTCCTCGCGGAGCTTGTCGTCGTCGAAGGGATGGGCACGAAAGGCAGGGGGCTGGTCGGGCATGCCGACGGGGCTCCGGATCTGTGGAGGCTGTTGCCCTTTTCACATAAGCGCTCGGGACCGCCGTGTCACCAAGGGATCACGAAACTCGCCCTGCCGTCAGGCAGGCGCATCGCAAACGCCCACGAGCTGTTCATACTGCCGCGTGATCCAGCCCAGCGCCGCGTCCGGGTCGCTCTGCGCGTCGAGACGCGCGGCGAGATCCGAGAACACCTGTGCCGAGCGGCTGTCGTCGATCATCGGGATCTGCTGCGCGGCGGCCACCGTCTCATAGAGGAAATAGGCCAGCGCCACGACCAGAACGCCGCGCGCCACCCCGAAGAGGAAGCCCAGCGCCTGATCCAGGCCGCCGAGGGCCGAGCGCCTGACGGCGGAGGCGAAGACCGGGGTGAAGAGCGAGACCACCAGGAGCGCGAGCGCGAAGACGACCGCGAAGGCGGCGATGACCGAAAGCTCGCAGCTGTCGGCGAGGATGCCGCCGAGGCCCGGAACCTCCTTGACGAGGGGCGTGGCCTGCGGGGCGAAGACGAAGGCGACCACCGCCGCGGCGATCCAGCCCGCGATCGCCAGCGCCTCGCGCACGAAGCCGCGCGCGTAGGCGAGCAGCGCCGAAACGACGACGACGAGCGCCACCACGCCGTCGATGATGGTGAACCCCTCCATGCGCGCTGCCCGTTCCCCTGCCTGTCCTCTGCCCGTCCCGCCCCCGGGCGTCTCACCCGGCGCCGAATGTCCCGCCCGCCAGATCGGCCAGCTGGCCCATCCGGGTCAGCGTCAGGCCGCCGCTCGGCGCGCTCTTGCCCCCCTCGGACAGGATGGCCGAGGTGAAACCAAGTTTTCGCGCCTCTTTCAACCGGTTTTCCGTCTGGCTGACCGGGCGCAGGGCGCCCGAGAGGCTGATCTCGCCGAAGACGACCGTGTCATGGGCGAGCGGCTCGCCCTCGCGCGCGGACAGCAGTGCCGCGGCGACCGCCAGATCGGCCGCCGGCTCGGAGATCTTCAGCCCGCCGGCGACGTTCAGGTAGACGTCGAGGCCGGCGAAGGGAATGCCGCAGCGCGCCTCCAGCACGGCGAGGATCATGGCGAGGCGCCCGCCGTCCCAGCCGACGACCGTACGCCGCGGCTGCGCCTGCGGCGTGGGCGCGACGAGCGCCTGGAG
>NZ_JAWLFS010000225.1:0-4851 GCF_041685465.1 Rhodosalinus sp.
GCCTCCGACGTGCGCCTGCGCCGCTACGAGGATCGCTCCGACCGGCTGGTGATCTTCGCCGTCGACGCCTCGGGCTCGCTCGCCATGACGCGGCTGAACGAGGCGAAGGGCGCGGTCGAACTCCTCCTCGGCGAGGCCTACGCCCGCCGCGACCACGTCGCGCTCATCGCCTTCCGCGGCACCGAGGCCGAGCTCCTCCTGCCGCCCACCCGCTCGCTCGTGCAGACCAAGCGCCGCCTCGCCGCGCTGCCCGGGGGCGGCGGCACGCCGCTCGCCGCCGGGCTGCAGGCGGCGGGGCTCCTCGCCCATCAGTCCGAGGGCCGCGGCCTCAGCCCCCGCGTCGCGCTCCTCACAGACGGGCGCGCGAACGTCGGTCTCGACGGCGCCGGCGGGCGCGCGCAGGCGATGGAGGACGCCGCCCGCACCGCGCGCGCGCTGCGGGGGCAGGGGCTCTCGGCCCTCGTCATCGACACGGCCGCCCGCCGCGGCGAGGCCGGCCGCGAGCTTGCCGCGGCGCTGGGCGCGGGCTACCTCGCACTGCCGAGGGCCGACGCGCGCCGCCTCTCCGGCGCCGTGGCCGACGCGCTGGAGGACTGAGCCGATGGACTGGGCGCGCGATCTCCCCCACTGGCCGCAGGCGGCGCACTCCCGCCGCATCGCCCAGCCGCCCCACCGCTGGCACGTGCAGGAGATGGGCGAAGGCGAGACGCTCCTCCTGATCCACGGCGCCGGCGCCTCCACGCACAGCTGGCGCGGGCTCCTGCCGCTGCTGGCGCGACACCGCCACGTCGTCGCGCTCGACCTGCCCGGTCAGGGCTTCACGCAGGCGGGCACGAAAAGCCGCTGCTCGCTGCCGCTCATGTCCGACGACATCGCCGCGCTCACGCAGGCGCAGGGCTGGCGCCCCACCGCCGTGATCGGCCACTCCGCCGGCGCCGCCATCGCGCTCGAACTCGCCCGGCGGCTCGACCCGCAGCCGCGCGTCGTCGGCCTCAACGCCGCGCTCGGCAACTTCGAGGGCATGGCCGGCTGGCTCTTTCCCGTGCTCGCCAAGGCGCTCGCCCTCAACCCCTTCTCGGCGAACCTGCTGACGCTCGGCGGCGCGAGCCGCGCGCGGACACGGCGGCTGATCGAATCGACCGGCTCCACGCTCGACGACGAGGGTCTGCGCCTCTACGCCCGCCTCATCGGCGACCGCGGCCACGTGGACGCGACGCTCAAGATGATGTCGCAATGGCGCATCGATCCCCTGCTCGACATGCTCCCCGCGATCGACGCGCCCACGCTCTTCGTCACCGGCGACCGCGACGCCGCCGTGCCGCCCGCCACCTCGGACCGCGCCGCCGCCCGGATGCCGGACGCTCGCGTCGTGCACCTGCCCGGCCTGGGCCACCTCGCCCACGAAGAGAACCCGCAGGCCGTGGCCGACGAGATCGCGCGCTTCCTGGGATGACACGCAGGGTCCACTGTCCGTCCAGTCCTTCTTCTTGGAGGCAAATATCCCGGGGGTGAGGCCCGCAGGGCCGAGGGGGCAGCGCCCCCTTTCTCGAGGCCTCCGCCGCTGCCGGTGCCACCGGAGGAGCGCGCCTCAGTCCCCGAAGCGCCAGCCCGCGCGGCGCGGCACGCGCACGGCGAGCATCGGCTTGATGAGCCGGGTCCGGAACCGGGTGAGGTCCAGCGCCTCGTGCACGCCGACCGTCTCTTCTCCGTCGAGCTGCGTCCTGACCGCCGAGCGGCAGTAGAACGGCGCGTCCAGCATCGGCAGCACCTGCCGCGGGCGGTAGCCCGGATCGGCGCGCGTCTCGCGCTTCACGGCCCAGAGCGAGCGGCGGAACTCCGTCTTCGGGTGCGGCGCGACCATGTGCGCGCGGCCGTCGTGGTCGAAGTGGATCGCCTGCGCCAGCGTGCTGCCGTCGAGCCGCGTGGCGTCGTAGAAGCAGGTCGCGCCGCCCGCCGCCGGGAAGCGGCCCCAGGTCCAGTAGGCGAAATCCTCCTCCAGCGCGCGGGTGCCGAAGTTGGCGTCGAAATAGCCGTGCCCCGACCACTGCCAGCCGGGCGCCTCCAGCTCCACCTCGATGCCCGCGTTGGGCGCGAAGGGCCGCCATAGGTGCGCCGCGTCCGGCGTCAGCAGCATCTCGACCGAGCTCATCGCCGCCGGTGTCACCCGGATCTGCCCGCGCACGCGGCTGATCACGGGCGGTGCTGAGATCTCGTTCACGTCGATCACCAGCGCGCCGTCCTGCCAATGGAGCGCCGAGGGTCCGACGCGGAAGCTGTCGCGCGATTTGCGCAGCGCCTGCCGCCCCCGGTCGGTCATGGTGAAGCGCCCGCCGGGGCCGTAGGTGGCCACGTTGATGCAGACGTGGTTTTCCGGGTCGCGCCGGCCCGACCAGCGGTACCAGGGCGAAAAGACCGAGCCTATGAAGGCGATGACCGAGACGGCGCGGGACCCGTCGTCGCTGATCCCGTCGATGTACCACCAGGCATAGCCATTCGGCCCGACTTCGAGGTCGAAGTTCGGGCGCTCAGCATCGCCTCGGCCGCGTGCCTCGCGGAGAGGGTCGCCATCGGCACCCCGGCTCCGGGGTGCGTGCCGCCCCCGGCGAGGTAGAGGCCCTCGACCTTCGTCCGCGCGCGCGGACGCCCCAGCGAGGCCGTCATCCCCTCCGGGCTCTGGCCGTAGAGCGCCCCCGCCGAGGCCGGGAACAGCGCCTCGAACCCCGCGGGCGTCGTCAGGTTCTCCGCCCCGGGGATCGGATCGAAGCTCAGCCCCATCCGGGCCAGCGTCTCGAAGGTGCGCGTCCGACATGCTTCATACTCCTCGGCCGGGTGCGGGGGCCGCCCCAGCGGCGGCGCGTTGACGATGATCTCGAAGCGTTCCGGCGCGGGCACCGGCGACGGCGTGCCGCGGTCCTGCGCGCAGACGTAGAGCGTGGGCTCCCGCGGCGCGCGGCCGGCGTGCAGATCGTCCCATTCCTCGGCGTAGTCCGAAGAGAAGAAGACGTTGTGATGGGCGAGCTCGACGCCCGCGGGCTTGGCGGCGAAGGCCCAGACCTGCGCCGAGAGGGCGCGCGGCGCTTTCCGGGTCTGCGGCGCGACCTGCGCCACGTCCGGCCCGAGCGTGCCAGTGGCGAGTGCGCGGGGATCTCCGTTGAAAAGGACCTCGCCCGCGGGCAGGCGCGTACCGTCGTCGAGCGCCACGCCGCGCACCCGGCCCGAAGGCGCCTCGATCCGGGCGACACCGGCGCCGTAGCGGAACTCCGCGCCATGCGCCGCGGCGAGGCGCTCCAGCGCGCGGGCCAGCGCGTGCATGCCGCCCTCGACCACCCAGACGCCGCGCGCCTCCGCCTCCCAGACGAGCGACAGGAGCGCCGGCACCCGGTAGGGCGAGCCGCCGACGTAGGTGGCGTAGCGCCCGAAAAGCTGCGCGAGACGCGGCTCGCCGAGCTGACGGGCGAGGCTCGTGGCCAGCGTCGCCCCCGGCGCCATGTCGGACAGAAGGCGCGGCCGGCGCATCACCGGCGCGGCGAGCCGGGGCAGGGCGGGCTCGGCCGCCTGCATCATCGGCGCGTCGAAGGCCCCGTAGAGCCGGCGTGCGCGCGCCGCGAAGGCGCGGAAACGCTCGGCCACCCGGCGCCCGGCAAAATCGGCGATCGCCGCGACGTTGGCCGCCTCGCTGTCGTGCAGGTCGAGGGTCGACCCGTCGGGCCAGACGTGGCGTGCGAGGATGTGCTGGCGGTGCAGCGTGACGTGATCCTCCAGCCGCGTGCCGAGCGCGGCGAAGAGCTCCTCGAAGACGGGCCGCATGGTCAGCACCGTCGGCCCCGCGTCCACCGGGCCCGCGGGGCTGTCGAGCACGCGCATCTTGCCGCCGGGCGCGGCGTGGCGCTCCAGCACGGTCACGCGTCGGCCGGCGCAGGCAAGCCGCGCCGCGGCGGCGAGCCCGGCGATGCCGGCGCCGACGACGATGGTGCCGTCTTCGGGGAATTCGCCGAAAGTCATGCAGCGATTGTTGACTCGTCAGCGGAAACTGTCCAGTCTAATTTACAGTCGCGCTGTAATGTGTCGCAGACGCAGCCTGACAGACGCGGCCGCCGAGGGACAGAGGCAGAGGAGCGCCCGCATGGATCTTCACGCGCGGATCGACACGGCGATGGCCCGCGCCGTCGCGCTGGGGCAGGGGGGTACACCGCCCGCCCGGCTGGCGGAAGCGCTGGACTACGCCACCTCGCCGGGCGGCGCGCGCATCCGGCCCACGATACTCACCTCGGTCGCGCTCGCCTGCGGCGACGACCGGCCGGAGATCACCGACGCGGCGGCCGCGGCGCTGGAGCTCGTGCATTGCGCAAGCCTCGTGCACGACGATCTGCCCTGCTTCGACGACGCCGCGACGCGGCGCGGCAAGCCCTCGGTGCATCGCGCCTACGGCGAGCCGCTGGCGGTTCTGACCGGCGACAGCCTGATCATTCTCGCCTTCGAGGTGCTGGCGCGCGCCGCGCCCGAGGATGCGCAGCGCGCCGCGCAACTTGTCCTGACGCTGGCGCAGCGCTCCGGCATGCCGGGCGGCATCTGCGCGGGTCAGGGCTGGGAGAGCGAGCCGCAGGTGGACCTCGCGGCCTACCACCGCTCCAAGACCGGGGCGCTCTTCATCGCGGCGACGCAGATGGGCGCGATCGCCGCCGGCCACGAGCCGGAGCCGTGGTTCGAGCTCGGCGATCGCATCGGCGAGGCCTTCCAGGTCGCCGACGACCTGCGCGACGCGGTGATGGACGCCGAGGCGCTGGGCAAGCCCGTGGGGCAGGACGCCGCGCACGGCCGGCCGAGCGCCGTCGCCGAGCTTGGCGTCGAAGG
>NZ_JAWLFS010000026.1:0-14436 GCF_041685465.1 Rhodosalinus sp.
CCAGCGGCGTGCGGTCGTGGCGGAATTGGTAGACGCGCAGCGTTGAGGTCGCTGTGGGGTAAAACCCGTGGAAGTTCGAGTCTTCTCGACCGCACCATCTCGTAGTCTCCCATCGTGATCAGTAACGGCCGTCCAGGCGCCGGTACCCCGGCTCCGCCAGGGGCACGTATCGCGGTATGCCATGCCTCCTGCGGTCCCCGGGGCGCGTCGGTGCCGTCCATCCCTCCGAGACAGGGATGCGTGTTGCCGAGCCCGCAATCGGGCGCCGCCTCATCCTGAACCGCGCGCGTGGGGCGCGGTTCAGGATGAGGCGGGAGCGGGCACAGGGTCTCGCGGCCGCGTCCGGGTTGCCGCCGCTGCTAGAGCGCCCCGTCGAGCAGACGTCGCAGCGTCGCCCCGAACCGATCCGCGACTTGCGCGCGGGCGACATGCGCGCCGCCGCTGACGACATGCACGCCAGCGGCCCAGACATCGGAGACCGAGACGTCGCGCGCGAAGATCCAGCGGTCGAGCAGGCGGTCGCCCCCCCCGGGCAGTCGATGCGGATCGGTCAGACCGACGAGGTCGGCCGGACGGCCGGACGCGATCTCGGGTGGCTCCGCGCCCAGCGCCTGCGCACCGCCGAAGGCGGCGGCGTCGAAGAGCCTCCGGCCGGTCGATCCGCCGTCTTCGGCCAGAACGTTGCGCGCCCGGCGGGTCAGGCGCTGGCCGTATTCGAGCGTCCGCAACTCCTCCGCAAGGTCGATCCGGATGTTGGAATCGGTGCCGACCGCGAGTCGCCCGCCCGCCCGAAGATAGTCCGGCGCCTCGAAGACCCCGTCGCCGAGGTTGGCCTCGGTGACCGGGCAGAGCCCCGCCACCGCGCCGGAACGTGCCACGGTCCGCACCTCGGCCGCGGTCATGTGCGTGGCATGGATCAGGCACCACCGCGCGTCGAGCGCGACCCGGGCGGCCAGCCACGCCACCGGGCGCTCGCCTGAAAAGGCGAGGCAATCGGCGACTTCCCGTTCCTGTTCGGCGACGTGGATGTGCACGACGCGGTCCGGGAAGGCTGCCGCGAGCATCGCGAGGTCCGCCTCGGAGGCGGCGCGCAGGGAGTGCGGCGCATAGCCGACCCGGTCCCCGCCCCGTCTCGCCAAGCGGTCGGCCGCCGCGACGAGATCGACGAAGCTGTCGACGGACTGCAGGAAGCGGCGCTGCCCGTCGCTCGCGGGGGCCGGCCCGAAACCGCCGTGGGCATAGAACACCGGCAGATGCGTCAGGGCGATCCCGGTCGCGGCCGCCGCGGCGAAGATGCGTGCGGTGAGTTCCGCGGGATCGTCGTAGGGCCGCCCATCGGGGGCGCGGTGAAGATAGTGGAACTCGCCCACACGGGTGAAACCCGCTTCCAGCATTTCCACGTAGGCCATTTCGGCGAGGCACTGCACCGCATCCGGGTCCACCGAGAGCGCGAAGCGGTACATCGTTTCCCGCCACGTCCAGAAGCTCTCGCGGCCGGCGCGCCGCCCCTCCGCAAGCCCCGCGACCCCCCGCTGGAACGCATGGCTGTGGACGTTGGCCATCCCCGGCAGAAGGCAATCGACGATCGAGTCGCCGGGTGCCGCGGTCGTTGCGGTCTGGACCTTCGAGATTCGGCCATCGTCCACCAGCACCCGGACCCCGCTGTCCCATCCGCCGGGCAGGAGTGCGCGTTTCGCGAAGATCATCCGTTGTCCCCCGGTCCCGGTGCGTGACGTGTCGTGGCGACTTTCCGGCTTCACAGGCCATTCCTGTTATGTCTATACTTATTCAGCCCAGCTTGCATAGCCGACTCCCGCGGACCGCCCATGGCCATCGACACGATCTGGAAGAATGCCCGCGCCTGCGGGGCCGGTGCGCCGGTCGATATCGCCGTCGCGGGCGGCCGGATCGCGGGCGTCGGCCCCGGGCTGACGGCATCGGAGGCCGAGGTGGTCGATTGCGGGGGGCGGCTCGTCACCCCCGCCTTCATCGACTGTCACAGCCATATCGTCCACGGCGGTGACCGGACCGCGGAATTCGAGATGCGACTCGAGGGGGCGAGCTACGAGCAGATCGCGCGGGCCGGTGGCGGCATCGTCGAGACGATGCGCGCGACCCGGGCGCTGGATGCCGACGGCCTCGTGGCGGCGGCCCTGCCGCGGGTCGATGCGCTTCTGGCCGAGGGCGTGTCGACCATCGAGGTGAAGTCCGGCTACGGGCTCGCGATCGAGCCGGAACTCGACATGCTGCGGGCCGCGCGGCGGATCGAAAGCCTGCGGCCGGTGCGCATCCGCACCAGCTGGCTCGCGGCGCACGCCATGCCCCCCGACGCGGCCGGGGACAAGGCCGATTACATTCGCGACGTCGCCATCGCGGGGCTGAACGCGGCGGTGGCGGAGGGGCTCGTCGACGCCGTGGATGCCTTCTGCGAGGGACTGGCCTTTTCGCCCGGGGAGATCGAGCCGCTCTTTGCCCGGGCAGCCGCCCTCGGTCTTCCGGTCAGGCTTCACACCGAGCAGTTGACCCGGTCGGGCGGCGCCCTCCTCGCCGCCCGATACGGCGCCTTGTCGGTCGATCATTTCGAACACGCCGCCCCGGAGGACATCGCCGCCATCGCGGCCTCGGGCAGCGTCGCGGTTCTGCTGCCGGGGGCGTTCTACATGCTGCGCATGACCCAGGCGCCGCCGGTCGCCGCGCTTCGTGCGGCCGGCGTGCCGATGGCGCTGGCCACCGATTGCAACCCAGGCTCCTCGCCGATCTCCTCGCTTCTTCTGACGCTGAACATGGGCGCGGTGCTCTTCGGCATGACCGTGCGCGAGTGCCTCGACGGGGTCACCGGCAACGCCGCGCGTGCGCTCGGCCTGCGGGAGGAAACGGGTCGGCTCGCACCGGGGCTGTCGGCCGATTTCACGCTCTGGGACGCCGAACGCCCGGCCGAACTCGTGGGGCGGGCGGGGCTGAACCCGATCCATCGCCGGGTGTTCCGGGGGATGCCCGATGGTTGAAACGCTGACGCCCGGGTCGGTCCCGCTTTCCACCCTCGCTCGGATCTACCGGGGCTCCTGCGACGTGGCGCTCGATGCGGAGGCAAGCCCCGGCATCGACCGGTCGGCGGCACGTATCGCCGAGGTCGCCGCCGGCGACAGGCCGGTCTACGGCGTGAACACCGGGTTCGGCAAGCTCGCCTCGATCAGGATCGAGGCGGCGGATGTCGCGCAGCTCCAGCGCAACCTGATCCTCAGCCATTGCTGCGGCGTGGGCGACCCGCTGGCACCGGAGATCGTGCGCTTCGTCATGGTGCTGAAGCTGATGTCGCTCGGCCGCGGGGCCTCGGGCGTGCGCCCGCAGGTGATCGCGCTGATGGAGGCGATGCTGCGCCGCGGCGTGCTTCCGGTTATCCCCGGGCAGGGCTCGGTCGGCGCGTCGGGCGATCTGGCCCCGCTCGCGCACATGGCCGCGGCGATGATCGGGGAGGGGGAGGCGACCTTCGAGGGCGCGCGCCTGCCGGCACGCGCGGCGCTGACGCGGGCGGGGCTCTCGCCGCTGGACCTCTCGGCCAAGGAGGGGCTCGCGCTGATCAACGGCACCCAGGTCTCGACCGCCCTGGCGCTCGCGGGGCTCTTCCGCGCCGAACGCGCGCTGCGCACCTCGCTCGTGACAGGGGCGATGTCGACCGATGCGGCGATGGGCTCGACCGCGCCGTTCGCTCCGGAGATTCACGACCTGCGCGGTCATGCCGGGCAGATCGAGGTGGCCGCGAGCCTGCGGGCCATCCTCGACGGCTCGGTCATCCGCGACAGTCATGTCGAGGGCGACGAGCGGGTGCAGGACCCCTATTGCCTGCGATGCCACCCCCAGGTCACCGGTGCCTGCCTCGACCTTCTGCGCCAGAGCGCGGTCACGCTCGGGATCGAGGCGAATGCCGCGACCGACAATCCGCTTGTCCTCAGCGATGGCGCGGTCGTCTCGGGCGGGAACTTCCATGCCGAGCCGGTGGCCTTCGCCGCCGACCAGATCGCCCTGGCGGTGGCCGAGATCGGCGCGATCACCCAGCGGCGGATCGCGATGCTGGTCGACCCGGCCCTCAGCTTCGGGCTGCCGGCGTTTCTGAGCCCCGGCCCGGGCCTGAATTCGGGGCTGATGATCGCCGAGGTGACATCCGCTGCATTGATGAGCGAGAACAAGCAACTGGCCCATCCGGCTTCGGTGGATTCGACGCCGACCTCGGCCAATCAGGAAGACCATGTCTCGATGGCGTGCCACGGCGCGCGGCGGCTCGTGCCGATGACGGCGAACCTTTTCTGCATTGTCGGCATCGAGGCGCTGACCGGGGCGCAGGGCATCGCGCTGCGCCGGCCTCTGACGACATCGCCGAGGCTCGCCACCGCGATCGCGGTGTTGCGGGAGGCGGTCGCGGAGCTGTCCGAAGACCGCTACTTGGCGCCCGATCTCGATGCCGCGGCCGCCCTCGTCGCCGGCGGACACCTCGCCGGCCCGCTGGCGGACGTCCTGCCCGAGGTCGCCTGATGGAGCCGGTCCGGATCACGCGGGGCGACAGCCCTCTTGTCCTGGGCCTCCCCCACGCCGGCACCCATGTGCCCGAGGCGGTGCGTGCGGCGCTCAACGACGAAGGTCGCGTGCTGCGCGACACCGACTGGCACATCGACCGGCTGTACGCCGACCTCGTCCCCGGGGCGACCTGCGTCGCCGCGACCGTCCACCGCTACGTGATCGACGCGAACCGCGATCCCACCGGCCGGACCCTCTATCCCGGCCGGTCCACGACCGGCCTGGTCCCGCTGACGACCTTCGACAACGTGCCGATCTGGCGCGACGGCATGGAGCCGGGCGCGGCGGACACCGCACGCCGCCTCGCGGCCTGCCACGCCCCCTATCATGCCGCCCTCGCCGGCGAGCTCGACCGGGTGAAGGCGCGCCACGGCTACGCGGTCCTTTACGACTGCCACTCCATCCGCTCGGAGATTCCATGGCTCTTCGAGGGTGTTCTGCCGGACTTCAACATCGGCACCGATCTCGGCGCGACCTGCGCGCCCGCGATCGAGGCCGCGGCGCGTGACGCCTGCCTCGCAACCGGCCGCACGACGGTGGTCAACGGCCGGTTCCGGGGCGGATGGACGACCCGCCACTACGGCAAACCCGAGAACGGCATCCACGCCATCCAGATGGAGCTGGCGCAGCGCACGCATCTCGCCTGCGAGGCTCCTCCCTTTGCGCTCTCGCCCGATCTCTCCGTGAGCTTGCGCGCGCAGCTTTCCGATATTCTTCAGGCAATCCTCGACGCGGCGAGCGCCGTCCGCGCCGGTGCCGACACCAAGGGATCCCGATATGCGCGACCCGCGTCATAACCAGCGCGACGTCTTTCCGCCCACGGGGCCGCACCTCACGGCACGGAACTGGCAGACCGAGGCGGCGCTGCGGATGCTGATGAACAACCTGCACCCGGACGTCGCGGAGAATCCCCACGAGCTTGTCGTCTATGGCGGGATCGGCCGCGCCGCCCGCACCTGGGAGGATTTCGACAGCATCGTCGCCGCCCTGACCGACCTCGGATCCGACGAGACGCTTGTCGTGCAGTCGGGCAAACCGGTCGCCGTCGTCCGCACACATCCGGATGCCCCGCGCGTTCTGATCGCCAACTCCAACCTCGTGCCCAACTGGGCCAACTGGGACCATTTCAACGCGCTCGATAAGGCGGGGTTGATGATGTACGGCCAGATGACGGCCGGATCCTGGATCTACATCGGCACCCAGGGCATCGTGCAGGGCACCTACGAGACCTTCGCCGAGGCCGGGCGCCAGCATTACGGCGGCGATCTGGCCGGGCGCTGGATCCTGACGGGGGGCCTCGGCGGCATGGGCGGGGCGCAGCCGCTCGCGGCGGTCTTCGCCGGGGCCTGCTGCCTCGCGGTCGAATGCGACGAAACCCGGATCGATTTTCGCCTGCGCACCCGGTACCTCGACGAGAGGGCCACCGATCTGGACGACGCCCTCGCCATGATCGACCGCTGGACGCGCGCGGGTGAGGCGCGGTCCGTGGGGCTTCTCGGCAATGCCGCGGATGTCTTTGCCGAACTCGCCCGGCGCGGGGTCCGTCCCGATATCGTGACCGACCAGACGAGCGCCCACGACCCGCTGCACGGCTATCTGCCGCAGGGCTGGAGTGTCGCGGAATGGCGCGCGAAGCAGGAAAGCGCGCCCAAGGCCGTCGAGACCGCCGCGCGCGCGGCGATGCGGGTCCACGTGGCGGCGATGGTCGATTTCTGGAACGCGGGCGTGCCGGTCCTCGACTACGGCAACAACATCCGGCAGGTCGCATGGGAGGAAGGGCTGGAGAATGCCTTCGCCTTCCCGGGCTTCGTGCCGGCCTGTATCCGCCCGCTTTTCTGCCGCGGGATCGGTCCCTTCCGGTGGTGCGCGCTCTCCGGCGA
The DNA here is from genome assembly GCF_041685465.1 of Rhodosalinus sp. Lineage (NCBI taxonomy): Bacteria > Pseudomonadati > Pseudomonadota > Alphaproteobacteria > Rhodobacterales > Paracoccaceae > Rhodosalinus > Rhodosalinus sp. The sequence continues at coordinate 6,450 of NZ_JAWLFS010000026.1, forward strand.
CCCCGAGGATATCTACCGGACCGACGCGGCGATGAAGGCGTTGTTTCCCGACAACGCGCACCTGCACCAATGGCTCGACATGGCCCGCGCGCGGATCGACTTTCAGGGCCTGCCCGCGCGGATCTGCTGGATCGGTCTGGGCGACCGGCACCGCGCGGGACTCAAGTTCAACGAGATGGTCGCCTCGGGCGAGTTGAAGGCGCCGGTGGTGATCGGGCGCGACCATCTCGACAGCGGCTCGGTCGCGAGCCCCAACCGCGAGACCGAGTCGATGAAGGACGGTTCGGACGCCGTGAGCGACTGGCCCCTGCTCAACGCGCTCGTCAACACGGCCTCGGGCGCGACCTGGGTGTCGCTCCATCATGGCGGAGGCGTGGGCATGGGCTTTTCACAGCATGCGGGCATGGTGATCTGCGCCGATGGCACGCCGGAAGCGGCGGCGCGTCTCGAACGGGTGCTCTGGAACGACCCGGCATCGGGCGTCTGGCGGCACGCCGATGCAGGCTACGAGGACGCGATCGCCTGTGCGAAGGAACACGGGCTGCGGTTGCCGCGCATCCCGGCGACCTGAGCCCGGGGGCGCTCAGGGCTTCGTCCGGCCCGACCCCTTGACGGCATCGGCGCGGGGTTCGAACTCGGCGGTGAGCTGATAGGTCTCCCCGGGGTAGATCAGACGGGCATGGGTGACCCAGGTGTCGCCGATCTCGGTCTTGCGCAGGATCTCGAGACAGGCCGTGCCCGCCGCGTGGTCGAGAAGCCTTGCATCGTCGCCGGTCACATTGATGGCGCGCACCGAATGGCGCGCCGTAGTCCATGGCAAGGAGCGCAGAAGCCAATTGCCCGGGACGTCGACCGTGAAATCGACGGTCTCGGCGTCGGGCGCCGCGGCAAGGTTGATCGCCCGCGTCTCGAGGCAGAACGGCGCGTCATCGGCGTAATGCAGCCCCTGAAGGACAAGGACCCGGTCGCGGACCGATCCAGGCTGCGCCCCCAGGAGGCGCAGCTCGAAGGGCGCGAGCGTCCGCGTCTCGCTTTCCAGGAGCTGCCAGGCGTAGCGCTTTCCGAGCGCGGCGACCTCGTCGGCGACGATGTTGATCTCCAGCACCGCCGACTGCGAGCGCGCCTCGGCCACCACCGTGCCGCGGCGCTTCCTGCGGATGAGGAACCCCTCCTGCGCAAGCTGCGTCAGCGCCTTGTTCATCGTCATCCGCGATACGCCGTATTGCTCGGCGAGCTCGGTTTCCCGGGCAAGCTGGTGCCCCGGCGGCCAGTGGCCCTCGACGATCAGGGCGCGGATCTCGTCGAGGATCTGGGAATGGCGCGGTCGCGCGTCGCTCTTCGTCACTTGGGCCTCGCCGCTACTTGCCCCTTTGTATAGACATGATCGCGCCGCTTCGCGAGGTCGCCCGCGAGGCGCGGCGCAGGGACCGCGCAGGGATCGCAAGCCCCGCAGAGGCTGCGTCCCCTCGGCGCCGGCACGACGCCCGCGCGTCGGCGGGAAAGGGGGCCGTCCCGCGGTGTTCGTTGACGGTCGCATGGTGGCGCTCCGGCGACGAACCGACCGGCCCCTGTCGCGCTCCGGCGTCGCGGTGCGCCCCCTCGATGGTCGACGCCCCGGCGCTGCATTCACCGACTGCGCCGCGCGCCTCTCTCCGGCGGATCCTGCGAGTACATCCGGACCCGGAGGCCGCGGACCCGGGAGGTGGTGACCGGCGGCGCGTCCCGGTCGGCCGGACCTCAGCGCAGCACGCAGAGCATCTCGTAAAGGAGGTTCGCGGCGATGAGCGCCGTGTTGCCGGAGGGGTCGTAGGGCGGCGAGACCTCGACGAGGTCGCAGCCCACGAGGTTGAGGCCGGCGCATCCGCGCACGATCTCGAGCGCCTGCCAGGTCGAAAGGCCGCCCGGCTCCACCGTGCCCGTCCCGGGGGCGAAGGCCGGGTCGAGGCTGTCGATGTCGAAGGACAGGTAGACCGGCGCGTCGCCCATGGTTGCGCGGACCTGCTCCATCAGCGGCGTGGCGGAGCGGTACCAGAGCTCCTCGGCCTGCACGACCGTCCAGCCCTGCGACCGGCCCCAGTCGAAATCCTCGGGCGCGTAGCCCGTGCCGCGCAGCCCGATCTGAAACACGCGGTCGTTCAGCAGGCAGCCCTCCTCCCAGGCGCGGCGGAAGGGGGTGCCATGCGCCTCTGCCTCGCCGAACATCGCCTCGTTGATGTCGGCATGCGCGTCCACGTGGATGAGCGCGACCGGCCCGTGCCGCTCCTTCATCGCGCGCAGGATCGGCCATGTCAGCGTGTGATCCCCGCCGAGCGTGAGCGGCACCGCGCCGTGGTCGAGGATCTGGCGGTAGTGATCGGCGATGATCCCGACCGACTTCTTCAGGTCGAAGGTATTGACCGGCACGTCGCCGATGTCGGCCACCTGCATGCGATCGAAGGGCGCGGCGCCGGTGGCCATGTTGTAGGGGCGCAGCATGCGGCTTTCGTCGCGGATCTGGCGGGGGCCGAGGCGCGTGCCGGGCCGGTTCGACGTTCCGATGTCCATCGGGATGCCCACGAAGCAGGCGTCGAGGCCCTCTGCCGTCTCCTGCGCGGGCAGGCGCATCATGGTGGCGGGGCCGCCGAAGCGGGGCATCGCGTTGCCGCCGAGCGGCTGGTTGAAGCGCGTCATGGCTCCTCCTTGGTGGCGATCAGGCGGGCGAGGGGGCGGATCTGCGCGGCCACGCGGTCGCGGAGCGCGGCCAGTGTCATCTCCTCGTTCTTCACGAACTCGATAAACTCCATGTTGAGATCGTTGAAGAGCAACTGTCCGATGGTCGCGGGGTCGATGTCGGCGCGTACGGCGCCGCGGGCCTGAAGCGTCTCGAGGAGCGCCGTGACCTGCCCGGCGAGGCGGCGATCGAGGTCGAGGTAGCGCCGGCCGTTCGGCGTCTCGGGCGCCTCGATCGACAGGGCCATGGCGCGGCGCCACATCTCCTTGGAGAGATATTCGAGGGAGTGGTCGTAGTAGCCGAAGATCAGGGTCAGGATCGCATCGGCCACGCCTTCGGGCGGGTTGGCGACAAGCGCCTCGCCTTCGTCGAGCACTTCTTCGACCTCCATCGTCACCGTGGCGATCAGGATGTCGCCCTTGGTGCGGTAGTAATTGTAGACGGTGCCGACCGAGACCTCGGCCGCCTCGGCGAGGTCCTCGATTCGCACGGCGCGGTAGCCATCCGCCCGGAAGCGCGTCACCGCTGCCTGCAGAATGCGCTTTTCGCGGTCGGCCTTCTGTCTTTCCCGCAATCCGGCCATGGGCGCGCGCCAAACTCCCTTGAGCGAACTCATCTTTAGTGTTGACTGCAAAGATGAGCGAGTTCAACTTTTTTCCAAAACGACATGCAACAGGAGAGACGAAGATGATGACCGCGACCGCCCGCCTTCTGGGCACGACCGTGTTGACCCTCGCGGCCGGTGCCGCCGCCGCGCAGGACGAGTTGAATGCCCTCGTCTGGTGCGACCACACCGACCCGGAGCTGATCGAGCCCTTCGAGCAGGAACACGACGTCACCGTGAACCTGCGCGAATACGAGGGCACCGGCGCCGCGCTCGCGCTGCTGGAGCAGTCGCGCCCGGGCGACTGGGACGTGCTGGTGATCGACGGCATCGACGTCTTCCGCGCGGTGGAGGCCGGCATCCTCGCACCCTTGCCCGAGGAGGAGCTTCCCGAGGACGACTTCTTCCCCGAAGTGGTGATGAAGGAGAACAACTCCGCCGACGGCACGACCTACGCGGTCACCGAGAAGTTCGGCTACAACACGATCTCCTACAACTCCGAGGCCGTCGATCCCGCGGACATGCAGGACCTCTCCACCGTCTGGTCGGACGATTACGCGGGCCGGCTGACGATCTACGACTACTACCTGCCGGTGATGGGCCTCGCCGCGCTCTCGGCGGGCATCGACACCGCCGGGATCGGCGAGGACGATCTCGACGCGATCGGCACCGTGATGTCCGAGATGCGCGCCGCCGCGGCCTCGGTCGGCGGGGTGGTGGCAAGCCAGACGGCGCTCGCCACCGGCGAGGTGGACATCGTCGTGGGCGGGGGCGAATGGCTGACGGCCGTCCTCGCCGAGGAACAGCCCGAGCTCACCTGGACGATCCCCGAGCAGGGCGCGGTGCGCTGGTCGCAGTCGATCGGCGTGCTCGCCGACAGCGAGAAGCCCGACCTCGCGCTGGAGTTCGTGAAATACATCGTCAGCCCCGAGGGGCAGGCGCGGCTCGCCACCTCCTCCTGCTTCTGGGGGATGCCGGCGAACGCGCAGGCGGGCGAGCATCTGACGCAGGCGCAGAAAGACGTCCTGCGCTGGGACGATCAGGAAGCCTATCTCGCCAACTCGCAGCTCTACCCGGCACCCGACACGGATCTCGACATCGAGATGCAGGACCTCTGGCTGGATACGCTGCAACAGTGAGCGCGCGCGCGGACAGTCGGAAGGGCTGGGGCTTCGCCGCCCCGGCCCTTCTCTGGACGGCGGCCTTCTTCGTCGTCCCCTTCGTGGTGATGGCCGTGATGAGCCTCGCCACGCTGGACGGGCGCACGCTGATCTGGGGGCTTCACCCCGACAACTACCTCGAGCTCGCCGAGAAGCGCTATCTCTGGCGGGCGGTGCTGGTCTCGGTCGAGATCACGCTGACCGTCACCGTCGTCTCGGTGCTGCTGGCCTATCCGCTGGCGTGGATCATCGCCTTCCGCGTGCCGGCGCGCTGGCAGCGGCTGGCGCTCCTGCTCGCGATCCTGCCGTTCTGGACCTCCTACGTCGTGCGCTCCTACGCGTGGCTTCTGGTGCTCGCGCGGGAAGGCGTGGTGAACCAGACGCTGATGACGCTGGGGCTGATCGCCGAGCCCGTGACGCTCGCCAACACGCGGATCGCCACCGTGACCGGCTTCGTGCATTTCTTCGTCATGCTGCTGACGCTGACGATCTACGCCAACCTCGTGCAGCTCTCGCCCAACTACCGCCGCGCGGCGATGGACCTCGGCGCGAACGCCTTTCAGACCTTCCGGCACGTGATCCTGCCGCTCACCCTGCCGGGGATCGCGACGGGCGCGTTTCTCACCTTCGTGCTCTGCATCGGCGACTACATCACCCCCGAAATTCTCGGCGGAAACAACGAGCTCACGGTGCCGCAGGTCATCATGGTGCAGCTCGGGCGGCGCGCGGATTTCCCCCTCGCCTCGGCGCTCGCCATCGTGCTCATGGGCCTCGTGACGCTCGCCTATCTGGGCGTCGCCCGCTGGCTGCGGATCGACCGGCTGTGACGCGCGTGCTGCCCTGGCTCTATCTCGCCGCCGCCTTCGCCTTCATCTACCTGCCGGTCGGCGTGCTGGTGCTCTTTTCCTTTCAGGACGGCACGCTCCCGGTGCCGCCCTTCGAGGGGCCGAGCCTGCGCTGGTACGCGGGCGTACTCTCGGACGACGACCTGACCGCGGCGCTCCTGAACTCCGTCGTGGTGGCGGCGGGGCAGGGGGCCGTGGCGGTGACGCTGGGCTTTCTCGCCGCCTACGGGCTGGCGCGGCACGTGGTGCCGGGGACGGTCTTTCTGCGCGCGCTGCTGATCGCGCCGCTGACGGTGAGTTACCTGATCGTCGGGCTGGGCCTGCTGATCGTGGTGCAGCAGGTGGGGCTCGGCCTCTCGCTCTGGACGGCCGGGATCGGGCATGTGGTCATCAACCTGCCGATCTGTTTCGCGATCATCTATGCCGCGATGGGCGCGCAGCAGCAGAGCGCCGAGCGCGCGGCGCGCGACCTCGGCGCGGGCGAATTCGACGTGATCCGCCTCGTGACCGTGCCGATGCTCGCGCCCGCGATCCTCGCCTCCTATTTCCTCTCCGTCACGCTCAGCTGGGACGAGTTCATCATCGCCTTCCTGCTCACCCGTTTCGACGTGACCCTGCCCGTGGAAATCTGGTCGCTGCTGCGCTCGGGGCTCTCGCCGCGGCTCAACGCCATCGGCAGCGTCGTCTTTCTCGTCTCGGTCACCGCCGTCGTGGCCGCCGAAGTGCTGATCTTCAGGAGGCGCCGATGACAGCCAACGTCACCGTGGAGGCCGTGAGCCATCGCTTCGGCGCGGTCGCGGCGCTCTCCGACATCCGGCTGGAGATCGCGGCCGGGGAATACGTCACGCTGCTGGGCCCCTCGGGCTGCGGCAAGACCACGCTCCTGTCGGTGCTGGGCGGCTTTCTGGAGCCGAGTGGGGGCCGCGTGCTGATCGGCGGGCAGGACATGACCCACGTCCCGCCCACGCGGCGCCCCACCACCACGATGTTTCAAGACTACGCGCTCTTCCCGCACATGAGCCTTGCCGACAACGTGGCCTTCGGGCTGCGCATGGCCGGGGTGGGCAAGCGGGCGCGCATGTCCCGCGCGGGCGAGATGCTGGCGCTCGTCGGGCTGGCCGAGGACGGCGCCAAGCGCCCGCATGAACTCTCCGGCGGGCAGCGCCAGCGCGTCGCGCTCGCCCGCTGCCTCGCCGTGGAGCCGGAGGTGCTGCTCCTCGACGAGCCGCTCGGCGCGCTCGACCTGAAGCTCCGCCGCAACATGCAGGACGAGCTCAAGTCCATCCAGCGGCAGGTTGGCACCACCTTCGTGCATGTCACCCACGACCAGGAGGAGGCGATGGCGATCGCCGACCGCATCGTGGTGATGAACGCGGGCCGGATCGAGGACGAGGGCGCGCCGCGCCGCATCTACCGGGAGCCGCGCACGCTCTTCGCCGCGGGTTTCATGGGCGAGATCAACCGCATCCCCGCGCGCGCCGTCGCGGGCCGGGTGGAAACGCCCTTCGGCCCCGTGCCCGCCGCGCCGCCCGCGGGGCGCGCGCTCGTCGCCTGCCTGCGCCCCGAGGCGGTGAGCCCCGCGCCGGCGCGCTTCCAGATCGGCCCGGCGCGGGTGCGGGACGCGGCCTTCTTCGGCACCTACTGCCGCGCGCATCTGGTGCCCGAGGCGGCGCCGGACCTCATCCTCGTCGCGCATCTGCCCCCCGACGCCTTGCCCGAGGAAGGGGCGGTGTTGACGCTTCACGCCGACCCTGACTCCCTCGCCGTCTTTCCCGAGGAGTGAGACCCATGCAGCGCGCCCGCCCCGAGGACTGGTACCGCGTCGAGACGAAGGGCGACGACGTCACCCTGATCTCGGAGCCCTTCATTCAGCCCTTCTACCGCTGCAACTGCTGGCACGTGCGCGGGCGCGACCGCGACATGCTGGTGGACAGCGGGATGGGCGTTGTCAGCTTGCGCGACTGGGTGCCGCTGGTGACGGAGCGCGACCTGACGGCGGTGGCGAGCCACACGCATTTCGACCACATCGGCTGCCACCACGAGTTCGCGGACCGCGTGGTGCACGAAGCCGAGGCCGACATCCTCGCCGATCCGACCAACGCGGCGACGCTCGCCGATCCTTACGTCACCGACGGGATCTTCGAGCGGCTGCCGCCTGCGCCCTACCAGTCGACGACCTACCGCCTCACCGCCGCGCCGGCCACCCGCACCGTGCGCGACGGTGACATGATCGACCTGGGCGACAGGCATTTCGAGGTGATCCATACGCCGGGCCACTCTCCCGGCGGCATCGCGCTCTGGGAGGCCGCAAGCGGCATCCTCTTCTCCGGCGACATCGTCTACGACGGCCCGCTGATCGAGGACACCTACCATTCGGACGCGGCCGACTATCACCGCTCGATGGTGCGCCTTTACGACCTGCCGGTGCGCGTCGTGCACGGCGGACACTTCCCCAGCTACGGCGCCGCGCGCCACCGCGCGATCATCCGCGCCTGGCTCGACGAAAGGGAGCGCGGCTGAGCCCGGCGCCCGTCCATGCCGTCCTCGGGGCCCTCCTCGGGTCCGTCCGCGGGGCCGTCCCCGGGCGGAACCCTGCCCGCCGCCGCGCATTCCCCCGGTGCGCCCCTGTCTCGGGCGCGTCAGGCGCAAGGAGAACCGGCATGGCGGA
>NZ_JAWLFS010000026.1:14536-19732 GCF_041685465.1 Rhodosalinus sp.
CGGGGCCGTCCCCGGGCGGAACCCTGCCCGCCGCCGCGCATTCCCCCGGTGCGCCCCTGTCTCGGGCGCGTCAGGCGCAAGGAGAACCGGCATGGCGGACACGGACGAGGATGCAGGCAGCGTGCGGCTGCAGGTGGCGAGCGCGCGTCCGGAGGATTCGGGCCGCGGCATCGTGCGCCTCGACCGCCCCACGATGGAGCGCATCGGCGTGCGCGAGGGCGACGTGGTGGAGATCTCCGGCAAGCGCTGCACTGCCGCCATCGCCATGCCCCCCGCGCCCGAGGACGAGGGTCTGACGCTCGCCCGGCTCGACGGGCTGCTGCGCGGCAACGCCGGCGTCGCCGCCGGCGAACAGGTGGAGGTCGCCCGCGCCGAGCTCCGCCCGGCCAAGCGGGTCGTGCTCGCCCCCGCGCAGAAGGAGATGCGGCTGCACGGCTCGGGCGAGGCGTTGCGCCGCAGCTTCCTGCGCCGGCCCTTCGCGGCGGGCGACGTGGTCTCGACCTCGGTGCACGCCCCGCGCGCCCAGGCCGACCGGCGCATCCCGGAGGAACTGCGCCGCATGCTCGATCTGCCCGCCTACGGGCTGCAGGAAATCCGCCTCGTCGTGGTCTCGACCGAGCCGCGCGCGCTCGTGCAGATGACCGAGGAGACCGAGGTCATCCTGCGCCCCACCTACGAGGAACCGGCGGAGAGCCGCCGCCCCGACATCACCTACGACGATATCGGCGGGCTCGGCGACACGGTGGACCGCATCCGCGAGATGGTCGAACTGCCGCTGCGCCATCCGGAGCTTTTCCAGCGCCTCGGGATCGACCCGCCGAAGGGCGTGCTGCTGCACGGGCCGCCCGGCACCGGCAAGACGCTTCTGGCGCGCGTGGTGGCGAACGAGGCGGAGGCCGAGTTCTTCCTCGTCAACGGTCCCGAGATCCTCGGCAAGATGCAGGGCGAGAGCGAGGAGCGTTTGCGCCAGGTCTTCCAGCAGGCCGGCGAGCAGGCGCCGGCGATCATCTTCATCGACGAGATCGACTCGATCACGCCCAAGCGCGACCAGACCGGCGGCGAGGCCGAGCGCCGGCTGGTGGCGCAGCTGCTCACGCTGATGGACGGGTTGCAGCCGCGCCAGAACGTCATGGTGATCGGGGCGACGAACCGGATCGACTCGCTCGACGAGGCGCTGCGCCGGCCCGGCCGTTTCGACCGCGAGCTTACCATCGGCGTGCCCGATCAGGCGGGCCGGCGCGAGGTGCTGGGCATCCACACCCGGGGCATGCCGCTCGACGAGGACGTGGACCTCGACGGGCTCGCGCGGGTGACCTACGGCTTCGTCGGCGCCGACATCGCCGCGCTCGCGCGTGAAGCCGCGATGGACGCGGTGCGCCGCCTCCTGCCCGAGATCGACCTGAAGGAAGAGGTGCCCGCGCGGATTCTCGAAGACCTCGCCGTCACGCGCGCCGATTTCGAGAACGCGCTGCGCCGCGTGCAGCCCTCGGCCATGCGCGAGATCATGATCCAGGTGCCCAATGTTTCCTGGGACGACATCGGCGGCCTCTCGGAGGTGCGCGAGACGATGAAGGAAAGCATCGAGCTGCCGCTCAAGGACCCGGACGCCTTCCGCCGCCTCGGCATCCGTCCGGCCAAGGGCTTTTTGCTCTACGGGCCGCCCGGCACCGGCAAGACCCTCCTCGCCAAGGCCGTGGCGCGCGAGGCGGAGGCGAACTTCATCGCGACGAAGTCCTCCGATCTGCTGTCGAAGTGGTACGGCGAGAGCGAGCAGCAGGTCGCGCGCCTCTTCCGTCGCGCGCGTCAGGTGGCACCGACGGTCATCTTCATCGACGAGATCGACAGCCTCGCGCCCGTCCGCGGCGGCGGGCTCGGCGAGCCCGCGGTGACCGAGCGCGTGGTCAACACGATCCTCTCCGAGATGGACGGTCTGGAAGAGCTGCAGGGCGTGGTGGTGATCGGCGCGACCAACCGTCCGAACCTCGTCGATCCCGCGCTCCTGCGGCCGGGCCGCTTCGACGAACTGATCTATGTGCCGGTCCCCGATCTCGGCGCGCGCCGGCGCATTCTCGAGATCCGGGCCAAGGACATGCCGCTCGGCGAGGATGTCGATCTCGACGACGTCGCCAAGCGCACCGAGCGCTACACCGGCGCCGATCTGGAGGACGTGGTGCGCCGCGCGGGGCTCGTCGCGCTGCGCAAGGGTGACGCGCGGGTGGATCGCGCCGCCTTCGACGCCGCGCTGCAGGAGAGCCGCGCCTCGGTGACGCCGGAGATGGAAAAGGAATACGAGAGCCTGCGCGCCTCGCTCGGCCGGGAGGATCCGTTCGAACAGTCGATCGGCTTCCGCCTGCCCAAGGGCGGCCGCGAAGAGACCGAGCCCCGCGAGGCAGCCGAGGCGCGCCGGCGCGGATGACCGCGCCCCGGGGGGCGGTGTGCAAGGCATTTGCAAATGCCTTGCCGCCCACCCGGCGTCGAAGGCGCGCCAAAAGGGACGGCCGTGGGTGACAGCGATCGTCGTCGCAGGCGCCCGATCAGGCGGTGGACGCAGGGCGGAGTGCCTTCGCTCAAGGACGATGGTGCGGCTTGCCGCAATGTCAGCCTTCCCGCCTCATGCGCCGGCTGGACAGCGGGTCTCCTCGCCCCGCAGCCCGACGCGAGAAAGCGAGTCGCAAGGCCGTGCAGACCGGTGGGCGCCCGCAGGCGGCGGCGCCGACAGCGAGTCGCCCCCGTGTCGCGGCACGCAGGCAGCGGGACAGACGCGGCGCATTGCGCGCGATGCAGTTGACCGCCGCCGCGGCAGCTGGGGATGGTCTCGCCTCAGGCGTGTTCCTGTGACGCTGCCTCCGCATTCGGGGGGGCGGCTGCCACCGCGGGGTCGCGCCCTGGCGACCGGGGCCACGCGCCGTCGCCCACGCCGCCTGTCAGTGGTGCAGCACCAGCATCTGGAAGGCCATCATCACCGCGAAGGCGAGCGCCACGCCGGTCGCGGCGGATTCGTTCGAGACGTTCTCCTGCGCATCGGGGAAGAGCTCGGCGAAGACCATCCAGATCATCGCCCCGGCCGCGAGGCCGAGGCCCACGGGCAGGAACGGCTGGAAGATCTCGACGAAGAGATAGGCGGGCGCGGCCATGATCGGTTGCGGCAGGCTCGTGAAGATCGCCCAGAGCGCGGCCTTCCAGACCGCGGTGCCGCGCGGGATCAGCACCAGCGCGATGGCGAGCCCCTCGGGGACGTTGTGAAAGGCGATCGCGGTGGTGATGAAGGCGCCGAGGCCCTCGGAGCCCGCGAAGGAGACGCCGACGCCCACGCCCTCGGCGAAGGAATGCGCCGTCATGATGCCGAGGATCAGAAGTGCCTTCGCCGCGTTCGCGCCGGTCAGGTCGGCCACGTCCACCTCGCCCGCGCCGGTGAGCGCACGGTTGGCGAGAACGATGGCGCCGAGGCCTGCGACCACGCCCGCGAGGGTCAAGGCGACGTCGAGCCCCACGCCCTCGGCGATGAGGCTGTGGCTCGCGGCCAGCATGAGGCCCGCCGCGGCCGCGTTCGAAAGGCCCATCGTCCGGTCGCCGAGGCGGCGGACGAAAAGAAAGGGCAGGGCGCCGACACCTGTCATGATCGCCGTGATGAAGGCCGCCCCGACGACGATCCAGAGCGATGTTTCCAAGTGTCCCTCCCGCGGCGCGCGCCGGGATCAGTCGGTTGCGGTATCGCCGCCGCCGTCGGCGTCGCTGTCGCTCCACGCCTCGGACACCTCGCCCCAGGCATCGGAAAAGCCGTCGCGCAGCGCGCCCCAGGCGTCGCGCGCCCCGGCCTGCAGGGCACCGTAGCGTTCACCGAGCCGGTTGCGCGCCGAGCGCAACTCCTCGAGCCGGCTGCGTGCCTCTTCGCGCGCCGTGTCGGACATCCCGGCCCAGTTCTCGCGCAGCGCCTGCTCGCGCCGCGCGATTTCGGCGTCGAGCCGGTCGAGCCCGTCGCGGGCGCGTTCGAGGGCCTCGTCCCGCTCCTGTGCGGAATACTCCGAGACGGCCTCCATCGCGTCGGCGATCTCCTGGCGCACCTCCGCGGGCGTGGTCCCGGGGGCCTCCTCCTCCTCCTGCGCCGCCGCGGGGGTGGCGAGGACGGAAAGCGCGGCGAGGACGATCCCCGCCGCGCGGGTCGTGGCGCGCGGGCTCACCGGAAACGCGCCATCGCGCTTTCGAAGGCGTCGGAAATCTGGTCCCACGCCCGGTCGACGCCGGCTTTCACGTCGTCCCATGCCGCGTCGCTCGCCGCGCGCATCTTCTCGAGCTGCTTCTGCGCCTCGTCGCGCTGGGTGCGCATCTCTTCGAGCTGCTTTTCGTACCTGGCCTTCGTGTCGGCCTCGGCTTCCTGCATCTTGGCCTTCATCTCGTCGATCTGTGCGTTCCAGCGATCGAGTTGTGCCTTGGTCTCTTCGACGTATCTGTCACGTTCCGACATCGATGCGATCCCTCCTGCATCCTGTTTCGAGCCTAGCAACGGGCCCTCTTCGTGAGAAGCGCCCTTGCACGCTGCGACGCGGCAAGGCGGTTGCCCGGCGGCGTGCGAGGGCGCTACTATGAACATGGAATGCGAGGAGTGTGGGGGAGGTTCCCCGATGAACAGGGGCTTTCTACTCGGCGCGGCCGCCGCGGTCGGCGCCGTGATGCTGGTACCGGGCGTGGCGGGCGCCCTCGGCCGCGCCGGACGGCCGATCGTGCGCGCCGGCATGCGCACCGGCGCGACGGCCTACGACGAGTTCCGCAAGGCCGGGGCCGAGGCCTTCGAGCACATGGAGGACATCGTCGCCGAGGTGCGAGAGGAGATGGCCGCCGAGCGTGACGCCGCCGAAGCCGAGAGCGCAGGCGACACCGGGGCCGAGGCGCCCGGGGGCTCCGGGGGCGATGCCCGCTCCGGCTGAGGCCATCCCGGTTCACCGGGCGCAGGTACTCGGCCGCCGTGCGCGCCTTCGGCCCGCGCGGCCGCTCGGGCGCGAGGCGCTCGTGGACCTCGCCGACCGGCTCGCCGCGGTGGCCGGCGTCGATCGGGTTCTGGCACGCCCTGCCACCGGCAGCCTGATCGTCGAGACGCACCACGACGCCGGCGAGGTGCTCGACGCGATGGAAGCCGGGTCGCTCATCGTCACGCGGCGCGCGCCCACTGCGCCACCTGTGGGGCAGATGGTGAAGCTCGGG
>NZ_JAWLFS010000027.1:0-19675 GCF_041685465.1 Rhodosalinus sp.
CTCCCACAGGGTGTCGGTCTGCTCGGACAGCGTGGCGCGCAGCGCATCGCGGCAGTCCTGCGGCAGCGAGGCGCGCATCACGACCGGATCGCCGGGCAGGGTGTCGGTCTGGGCGAGCAGGCGGTATTCCGTGTCGGGGTCCTGTTCGCGCACGGCGTCCCAGTCCTTGTTACCGCCGCCCATGGCGTCGACGTCATCGTTGATGAGCACCTGGATCCGCGCGTCGCCCGCCATGATGATGTCGAGGTCACGATCGAGATCCAGCCCGGCCTCGGCCAGCATCATCGAGGGGAAGATGTGGCCCGAGGTGGAGCCCGCATCCTTCAGCGCCACGCGGCGGCCTTCGAGATCGGCGAGCGTCTCGATGTCGCTGTCGGCCTTGACGACGAAGCTCGACCCGTAATTCGGGCGCACGATGGAGAACAGGATGTCCATTTCCGCAAGCTGCTGGAACAGCACGAATTCCGACGGCCCGGCAAAGACCAGGTCGACCTCGTCGTACTGCAGCGCGTTGCCCGCCGCGGTGCGGTTGGACAGCGAGTAAAGCTCCAGTTCGACACCGGAGACCTCTTCGAAGGTTTCGGCGAAGGGCGCGAAAGCCTCGGACAGCGTCGTCATGCCCTCGATGCCGGTATCGGCCATCTTCAGCGGGTTGGGGCAGACATCGGCGGGCGAGCTTTGCGCCGCAAGCGGGCCTGCGAGAAGGGCTGCCGTCGCCGCGGACAGGGCCAGGCCGTGAAGTTTCGTCATCGTCTTGTCTCCTTTCGATCACATACCGTCGTCGCTTAACAAGCCGACATGTCCGGGAGGTGACACCAATCACGGGCAGCGCATGGCGGTCCTGTCGCGAGGTTGGTGAAAAATTGGAGCGGGGCGTAATCTCCAGGTGTTGAAACAACCAGCAACGGCGGTTGGGACCGCTGCGGAGAGTGAGGACCGAAGGCCGCCACGGGTTCGACGCCCGGCCCGAGCGCCATGCATGATGCTACCAAGGGAGCCGTCTGAAAAACCTCGCCCTTCGCGCGGCATCGAGTAGACTGGACGGGACACCAGAGGGCACCCCCGAGCCCCAGGCAACCTGCCTTTCCCGGGCGTCCGGCACGCATGCGCCAGCAGAACTGCGGCCCCCCCTGCCCCAAGACCGTGCCCCGCCTCGCCGAAGACCTCGACACGTGAGAGAGACAGATCGGCACCCGACGGGGGCAACCGGACGAGCCCATCCCCTTCCAGCACGATCGCCCCGCCGTCTGGTGCGGTCCTTGCGCGCTCATTGTCCGTCGCGGGATCTGCGCGTCGTGGGACGTCGTCCTGAAGCGCCAGATCGGCGCGTATCTCGGCGAAACCGCCATCACGCCCTACGCAGCTGTGCGCAGGCCGGGGTGAGGGGCCACGCGCGCAAGGGCTTTGTCGCGAAAACACCTGGCCCGACCCCGCTACCGGGCCGGGATGCCCCTGTCAGATCGAAACATGGGAGAGCAGCTCCTCGCGCTGCACGTTGGCCTTGGCGTCGCTGAGCGTGACCTTGCCGCGGGACATCGCGACGAAGCGGTCCGCCTGGGTCCAGGCGAAATCGAAGTACTGTTCGACGAGGACGATCGCCATCTCGCCCTCGGCCCGAAGGGCTTCGATCACGGTGCCGATCTGCTTGATGATGTTGGGCTGAATCCCTTCGGTCGGCTCGTCGAGCAAGAGCACGCGCGGCCGTGTCACCAGCGCGCGGGCGATGGCAAGCTGCTGCTGCTGCCCACCGGAGAGGTCGCCGCCCCGGCGCTGCGCCATCTCGCGCAGGACGGGGAAGAGCTCGTAGATGCGGTCAGGCACGTGACGCTCTGCCGGGGGCAGGCAGGCAAAGGCGGTCTCGAGGTTCTCGGTCACACTGAGCAACGGGAAGACTTCCCGCCCCTGTGGCACGTAGGCGATCCCGGCCCAGGCCGCGCGAGTGGCAGAGGGATGGTCGAGCACCGTACCATCGACGGCAAGTCGTCCGTCGGTATACGGATGCCGCCCTGCGAGGGCTTTGAGGAGCGATGTCTTGCCGACGCCGTTGGTGCCCATCACGGCCGTCACCTCGCCCACCCGGGCCTCCAAGGAGACGCCGAAAAGGATCTGGCTCTGGCCGTAATGCAGCGTGAGGTCGGAAACCGATAGCGTCGCGGGGGGCTCAGGCGCGGCTGCGGCCGCGGCGCCGGGGGGGGCGGTGTCGGGCATGGCTCAGCGTCCCAGATAAACGTCGATCACCTGGGGATCGGCGGTGACGTGGTCGATGGACCCTTCGGCGAGAACCGACCCTTCGTGCAGGACCGTGACCTTGCAGCCGAGGCGGCGGACGAACTCCATGTCGTGCTCGACCACGACCACGGCGCGGGTCTCGGCGATGCGCTTGAGAAGATCGGTGGTGTGCTCGCGCTCGGCCGGGGTCATGCCCGCGGCGGGCTCGTCCACGAGAAGAAGCCTCGGCTCCTGCGCGAGCAGCATCCCGATCTCCAGCCACTGCTTCTGACCGTGGCTGAGCTCGCCCGCCGGGCGGGAGAGATGGGCGGTGAGGCCGATCTCCTCGGCGATCTCCGCGATGCGTGCGCCATCGGCCTCCGTCTCGCGCCAGACGAGCACCTTCCAGGGCGCGCGGTCGTTCCTGAGCGACATGGCGAGGTTGGCGCGCACGCTCTGCGCCTCGAAGACGGTAGGCTTCTGGAACTTGCGACCCACACCCTCCCGCGCGATGGCGCTTTCCGAGAGGCCCAGCAACGAGATCGACCGCTCGCCCCAGATCACGCGGCCGGTGTCGGGCCGTGTCTTGCCGGTGACGATGTCCATGAAGGTTGTCTTTCCAGCGCCGTTCGGCCCGATGACTGCGCGCAGCTCCGGCTCGCCGATCTGGATCGAGAGATTGTTTATGGCGCGGAAGCCGTCGAAGGTGACGGAGACGCCGGACACCTCGAGAAGCGTGCTCATCGCGGCGGCCCCTCCTCGCGACGCAGCGCGCCCTTGTCGGGGCCGTAATCCCCGACGCGCCGGCGCGCGCGCCGCGCCTCGATCACGTCGATGAGCCCGCCGATCCCCTTGGGCGCAAAGAGCGTCACCAGCACGAAGGAGAGGCCGAGGAGCACGAGCCACCAGTCCGTCCACTGGATCGTGTAGACACCGAGGTTGACGTCCGGCGCGCCCCCACCGGTGAACCAGCTCGACAGGAGCGAGACGAAGGCCGCGCCGATCACCGCGCCGTAAAGCCGCCCACGCCCGCCGATCGCCACCCAGACGGCAAGGTAGATCGAGGCGATCGGCGCGAGCTCCTCCGGGTTGATGATGCCGGCCTGCGGGTAATAGAGCGCACCGGCGATGCCGGCGACGACCGCCGTCAGC
Source organism: Rhodosalinus sp. (assembly GCF_041685465.1). Classification (NCBI taxonomy): domain Bacteria; kingdom Pseudomonadati; phylum Pseudomonadota; class Alphaproteobacteria; order Rhodobacterales; family Paracoccaceae; genus Rhodosalinus; species Rhodosalinus sp. Next base: position 3,361 of record NZ_JAWLFS010000027.1, read on the forward strand.
GTGAAGACGAAGAGCTTGTAGCTCTCGACGTGGTACCCGAGGAAGCGCACCCGCGCCTCGTCGTCCCGTATCGCGCGGATGACCGAGCCCATCTTGCCCGAGGTGACCCACGCGAATAGCAGGTAGCCCGCCGCGAGCGCCGCCGCCGAGGCGTAGAAGAAGGCGATCGAGACCGTCGCCTGATCCACGTGCGCGAGGCCCGGCAGGTTCTGCAACCCGGACAGCCCGTTGTTGCCGCGCAGCCCGCTGTCGTTCTGGAAGAGGTAGAGCGAGAGCGCGAGCGTCATCGCCTGCGTCAGGATCGACAGGTAGACCCCCGTCACCCGCGAGCGGAAGGCGAGCCAGCCGAAAACGAGCGCCAGAAGCCCCGGCACGGCGACGACCATGGCGAGCTGCAGCACCAGCGAGTCGGCGAAGGCCCAGATTGCCGGGAACTCGTCCGCGCCGACGACGCCGAAGATCTGCGAGGCGATGGCATCGCGGACCTCGCCCTCGGTGGGTGGGATCGCCCCCGAGGCCAGGCTTTCTGTGACGATGATCTCGGTGCGGGCGTACATCAGCCACATGCCGATCGCGTAGCCCCCCAGCCCGAAAAAGGCCATGTGCCCGAGCGACAGGATGCCCTGGTAGCCCCAGACCACGTCCATCGCCAGCGCGACAAGGCAGAGACAAAGCGTCTTGCCCAGCGTCTTGATCATCGAGGTGGAGATCGCGCCTGTCCCCGTCGCCTCGGCGAGGGCGGTCACGCCGAGGCAGAAGGCAGCGAGGAGAGCGAGGAACCAGACGACCGAAGGGTTCTCGGCAAAGAGGCTGCGCCGGGCGGGGGCATCTGACATGGCGGCGACGCTCATCTCACGCTTCCGCCGCGCGCCCCTTGAGGGCGACGATGCCCCTGGGACGGATCTGGATGAAGAGGACGATGAAGAGGATCATGTAGGTCTGCGCGGCCAGCGTGTTGGAGGGGTTCAACCATTCGACGCCCTTCTGGAAGATACCGATCAGCCCGGCGCCCGCCAGCGTGCCCCAGACGTTGCCGACGCCGCCGACGACCACGGTCATGAAGGACTGCACGATGTAGTCCTGCCCCATTTCCGAGGTCACCTTGGCGTAGAGCCCGATGGCGACGCCCGCGATGCCGGCGATGCCCGAGCCGAGGCCGAAGGTGAGCATGTTGATGCGGTCCGGATTGATCCCCATGGAGGCCGCCATGCCCGGGTTCTGCGTGACCGCGCGCACCTCTAGGCCGAGCCGCGTGCGATTCAGCACGAACAGCAGGACCGCGAGGAAGACCAGCGCCAGCACGAAGATCGCGATCCGGATGTAGGAGATCGAGACGATATCGTTGATCACCAGCGAACCGTCGAGCCAGCCCGGCGCGGTGAGGGGCCGCGCCTGCGTGCCGAAGATGTTCTTGGCGAGTTGCTGCAGCATGATCGAGACGCCGAAGGTCGCGAGCAGCGTCTCCAGCGGCCGGTGATAGAGCCAGCGGATCACCAGCCGCTCCAGCGCGACGCCGGCCCCGAAGGTCACCGCGAAGGCGAGCGGCAGCGCCACGATCAGGGAGAGCGTGTAGTCGGGAATGACGAGCTGCACCACGTAGCCGGTGTAGGCGCCCATCATGATGAACTCGCCATGCGCCATGTTGATGACGCCCATCACGCCGAAGGTGATGGCGAGCCCGATCGCGGCGAGGAAGTAGATCGACGCGAGCGAGAGCGCGTCGAGCCCGAGGTCGAGCCCCCGGTTCAGCCCGACGTTCGCCTGCGTCGCAGTGAGCGCGCGCGCGGCGGCGGCGATCACCTCGGCGTCGGTTTCCGTGTATTCCTCGAAGAAGCTGTGGGCCTCGAGCGCGGCCTCGATCTGCGCCGGGCTGACCAGCGGGGGCACCGTTCCCGCCTCCGCGAGCGCGGCATGGGCGCGCGCGCGGGCCGCCTCCGAGGACAACTGCGCAACCGGCACGCCGCCGACGCGCCCGCCCTCGATATTGGCCTCGAGCGCGGCCTTGACCTCACCGGGGGTCGGCCCGGCCGCCGCGCGCCCGGCGTCGACGAGCGCGTCATACGCCGTCGCAATCGAGAGGTCCTCGCCCGGGGTGAGCATCCGGGCGACCCGCGGCCCCTCCGGAAGCCTCTCCGAGATGCGGAACTCGGTGTCGAGGATCTGGTTCAGAACCGCACGGGTCTCCGACGACAGATCGCCGGCAAGGGTGTCGAGTGCGGCAACGCGCGCCTCGGTCGTCGCGCCGAAGCGGGCCTGAAGATAGCCGAGGAGCTGTTCCTTGCGCGCCTTGAGGCCCGCGTCCGTCTCGCCGGGAATCGACCGCTCGAGCGGGTCGATCTGATCCGGTTCGAGCGACCTGGACAACGCCTGTACCGCGTCACGGCGCACTTCGACGTCCGGGTCTGAGAGCTGAAACGGCACGAGCGCCGTGGCGATCACCCGGCGCACGCCGCCGTTCGGGCGCACCTCCTCGACCGCGTCGTCGGGGACATCGCGCGCCGCGACCTCTCCTGTGGCGACATCGTAGAGGGTCAGCCGGTCGTCGCCGGTCTCTTCGGCCACGAAGAAGCGGCCATCCTCGAGCCGCTGAACCACCTCGCGCGCGCTCCAGGCCGAGAGGAACCCGGGCGCGCCAGGCAGACCTGAGGCGGCGAGATCCTCGATCACCGGCCCGACGCTGCGGCGGCCCGGGTCGGCGACCTCTTCGGCGTGGCGCTGGAGGATCTCCTGCAGCGTCTCGGCCGCGCCGGCCGTGGGCACGGCGATCAGCAGAAGGAGCAGGGTGCGAAAGAGGCGGGAGAGCATCGCGGCGACGGGTGTCCTTGTTGCGGCCGCGCGGTCGGGCGGCCGAGGCGGGGAGGCGTGCGGAGAGGGACCGGGGGCGCGGCACGCGCCCCCGGCCGCCGGATCAGTAGTTGGACTCGATCTGCACGCAGCTCTCGGTCGCGGTGTTGTACATTCCGCAGCCGAGCTCCTGCCAATCCGAGACCAGCACGGCCGAGTCGGGCAGGAAGTCGGTCCAGGCGTCGCCGGGCACCTCCTCGGTCTGGCTGATGATGTCGAACTGGCCCTCCTCGGTGATCTCGCCGATGAGGACGGGCTTCGTGAGGTGATGATTGGGCTGCATCACCGCCGTGCCGCCAGTCAGGTTCGGGAACTCCTGCCCCCACATCGCCTCGCGCACCGCGTCGACGTCGGTGGTGCCGGCCTCCTCGACCGCGTTCACCCACATGTTGAAGCCGATGTAATGGGCTTCCATCGGGTCGTTGGTCACACGATCCTCGCCCATGCGCTCCTTCCAGGCGGCGACCCATTCCTCGTTGGCCTCGGTGTCGGCCGACTGGAAGTAGTTCCAGGCCGCCAGATGCCCGACGAGGTTCGAGGTGTCGAAGCCCGAAAGCTCCTCCTCGCCCACCGAGAAGGCGACGACCGGAATATCCGCGGCATCGACGCCCTGCGCCGCCAGCTCCTTGTAGAACCCGACGTTGGCGTCGCCGTTGATGGTCGAGACCACGCCCACGAAGGATCCGTCGGAGGCAAGGTCCTTCACGTCCGAGACGATCGTGGACCAGTCGGAGTGCCCGAAGGGCGTGTAGTTGACGAAGATGTCCTCCTCCGGAATGCCCTTCTCCTGCAGGTAGGATTCGAGGATGTTGTTCGTCGTGCGCGGATAGACGTAGTCGGTGCCCAGCAGGGCGAACTTCTCGACGCCGAGTTCCTCGAGGAAGTAGTCCACTGCCGGGATCGCCTGCTGGTTGGGCGCGGCACCGGTGTAGAAAACATTCTTCGAGCTCTCTTCGCCCTCGTACTGAACGGGGTAGAACATCAGCCCGTTGAGTTCCTCGAGGACCGGCAGGACCGACTTGCGGCTGACGGAGGTCCAGGAGCCGAAGATCACGTCGACCTCCTGCACGGTCAGAAGCTCGCGCGCCTTCTCCGCGAAGAGCGGCCAGTCGGAGGCCGGATCGACCACCACGGGCTCGATCTCGCAGCCGAGGACGCCGCCCTCCTCGTTCTGGAGCTCGATCAACATCTCCATCGTGTCCTTCAGCGTCGTCTCCGAGATCGCCATCGTGCCCGAGAGGGAGTGCAGCACGCCCACCTTGACGGGGCACTCCGTCTCCTGCGCGGCGACCGGCGACGCATGCGTGGCGACCGCGGCGACGAGCGCGACGCCCGAAGCGGCGATATGAAGTCGAGTCCTTGTCATTGGCAGCTATCCCTCGTTCGGGCCACGACGGTTGTCCCTGTCGAGCACCCGACTGGCGGCCGGGCGCCGAAACCATCGCGGCGTTAACGCCTTTGCCGCCGGATCCCTCGCGCGAGGCCACCACGCGGCTTTTCGCGCCCGGATGCCCCCCCGGACATCGCAGGCTTGACAAAGGTAGCAAGCCGTCTTCGCCGGCCTATGCCGCTGGCCGTTACCGATCGTCACCGTGCGCCGGAACGCCTTAAATTCGAGCAAATATGCGGAAAGTGCCGAGCAACGGGTCGCTCCGTGAACGATCTGCCGTATCAGGCGCCATGCTGCCATCGCCCCGGCCGTCGCGCGGTTGCGCCCCGACATCGCCGGGATCGCCGGGATGATGATCGATGGGCGGGCGCCTCGGTGACGGAGGCCGCACGACGGCAGGGGGTCACCAGGTGGCCAGGGGGGCGCGAGAAAGCGGCTTTCGCTGCCGCACGACCCGCTCTTAAAAAGTGACCCGGGCGTCGCCGCGCCGGTTGTCGCAGACAAACGACGCCGCATCCGTGAGAGTGGGTCGATCTGAACCGGCGCGGGTTCCCGAAGCACTTTCGGGGCGTTCAGGCATGCAGCTCTTTCAACTGCGTTCGGTTCCGGGCGGACCATGGCGAGCGCGACCGCCGACTGTCGACGAGGAGTCGGCCGCGCGCCGTGGCGCGGCCGATCCGAGGGTCACTGCGAGGGCGCTGTGATCCGTGTGTCGGCCGCGAAGGCCTCGTTCATGACGTGGAAGACCGCCGTGTTGTCAACGAACGCGCCGTCCCAGACATACTGCGCGCCCCAGAGTTCGGCCGCTTTCTGGTCGGTCCGGGTGAACTGGGCGAAGCCCTCGGCACCAGCGCCGATCGCCCAGAGCGGCACCATCTCGTTGGTGTGCCGGTCCGAGGCCCACTGGTGGCCGGGGATGTTGCCCGCGCCGCGGTCCTGCACCGCGCGATAGTTGCTGAAGACGTCCTCGGCGGGATGGAAGTTCGCCGCCTCCAGCGCCTCGTCGCTGCGCTCCTCGGCCACGGCGGGGCCGCCGACGTTGGTGTAGGTGCCTTCACCCCAGATGCCGCCGGTCTCGTGGTCGGAGGTCACGATAAGCAGCGTCTCCTCCCAGCTCGAATTCTCCTCGACCCAGTCGATCACGGCATCCACCGCCTCGTTGAAGTCGATCTGCTCCTCGATGAACCGCGGCATGTGGTTGGCGTGGCCCATCCAGTCGACCGCGCCGCCTTCCGACATCAGGAAGAAGCCGTCCTCGTCCTGATTAAGAACGTTCAGCGCGCCGATCGTCATGGTCTCGAGATCCGGGACGGCGGGGTTCATGGCCATGCCGGACGGCGTGTCGGCCCTGGGGAGCCCCTCGCGGCTGGCCTGGAGCGTGGAGCCTGCCCGCGCGACGCCGACCACGCGCTCCGGAAGGTCCTCGCCCGCCGCCAGCGCCTCGAAGTCGCTCTTCGCGTCGATGAAGGAGAAGCCGTTGAGGCCCTCTTCGCTGGTCAGCGCGTCGAGGGTCTCCGACCCGCCGACATACTTGTAGGCGTCCTCGTCCTCGGGCTCCACCTGGTTGCCGGAATTGTCGTAGAGCGGGTGGCCCGCACCCATGATCACGTCGAGGTCGCTCTCGAACATCTCCTGCGCGATCTCGACGTAGTTGTTGCGCGAGACGTTGTGCGCGATGGTCGAAGCGGGCGTGGCGTGGGACACCATCACCGACGACACGGCACCGGCGGCACGGCCCTGATCGATGGCGATCTGCGCGATGGGGGTGAATTCCTCCGTGCCCGTCCAGTCCATGTTGAGCCGGCCGTTCGCGGTCTTGCGACCGGCCTGCAGCGTGGTGCCGGCGGCGGCGCTGTCGGTGTAGGAGGTGTAGGTCTCCTCGACCGGCGGGAAGTCGTTGCGGAAGGCGTTCTCGAACCGGTTCCAGCGGGTCCGCGGGTCATAGCCCTGCTCCACCGCGCCGGCGGCCTCGGCCGGGTCGGCGCCGTTGGGCAGCACGGCGCCGGTCTCGTCGATCAGCGCGAGCGAATCATGCGCCAGCCCGTAAACGACGGGCGTGGTGCCGTCGGGCCGGGCGACCTGATAGGACTGCTGGTTCGCGAGGCCCTGATAGTAGTCCGCGGCGAGCCAGCCGTTGAAGCCGATCCCGTCGGACACCATCAGGATCACGTTCTTCGCACCCTGGTCCTGCGCGACGGCAGGCATTGCAAGGGCGCCGGAGAGCGCGGTGGCAAGAAGAAGTCGTGACATCGTCATCTGAATCACCTTTCTGGCAGGATGAGACACGATCTTTTTTTAGTGATATTCTGTAACATGTGAGTGAAGCGCGCCCCGCCGCGGCCAGCACCGGATGGACGCGCGCGATTTCGCTGCCGTCTCGTCCGCGGTCGAGACCGACGAGATCGACGCCCCGCGGCGTCTCTGAACGGAAGACCCGGCCCGTACGGGAAAGCGCCGAGCGGATATCTCATCCGGGCGCTTCAAAGGACTGCATGCAGTGCGGTCAGGCGGTACGTCTGACCCTGTGCGACTCGAGAAGATCTTCGACCATTGTCCGGTACACGAACACGACCCCGCCTGCCTTGTTGTGCTCGGCGTCGGCGACCGCGCGCCAGCGGGCGTCCGCCTCGTCGCGGTTCGTCCGGGCGAAGACGGTCATCACCACCACGGTGACCGAAGTGTCCCGGGAAGACCGAGCAATACGATTCCAACGCCCTGTCGTTTGGTCAACCGAGAGAGGCGAACCCGGCGTCTAGGGCTGTCAGGATCGTGTCGACGTGCTTGCTGTTCAGCACCAGTGGCGGCGACAGGATCACGTTGTTTCCCGAAACCCGCACCATGGCGCCGTTCTCGTAGGTCGCGCGATGCAGCGCACCGATGGTCTTCTTGTCGATCGGCGTCTTGCTCTCGCGGTCGGCGACCAGTTCGATTGCGCACATCAGGCCGTGCCCGCCCCGCACGTCACCGATCAACTCGTACTTCTCCTTGAGCGCCGTCAGGCCGTCGAACAGCTGCGTCCCGCGCGCGGCGGCGTTGTCCTTGACCTGAAGCCGTTCGGTCTCCTTCAGGCAGGCGATGGCCGCGGCGGCCCCGACCGGGTGCCCGGAATAGGTATACCCCGAGCCGATGGCCCCCTTCCCGCTTTTGTCGCCCTCGAACACCTCGGCCACCTCGTCCGACACCATGACCGCACCGAAGGGGAAATAGCCGTTCGTGATCGCCTTGGCCGTGCACATCAGGTCCGGCCGCACCCCCCAGAGCCGCGAGCCCGACCACGCGCCGGTGCGGCCGAAGGCGGTGATGACCTCGTCCGCGATCAGCAGGATACCGTGCTTGTCGCAAAGCGCCCGCACGCCGGGCATCAGGCTTTCGTGCGGCGGGATCACGCCGCCCGCGCCCAGCACCGGTTCCATGATGAAGGCCGCGATGGTTTCGGGGCCCTGGAAATTGATCTCGTCCTCGAGCGCGGCGAGACACTTCTGCGCCAACTTCCCGGGATCAGTCTCGGCGAAAGGATTGCGGTACGGATAGGGTGCCGGGATATGGTAGCAGCCGGGCATCAGCGGTTCGTACTGGGTGCGGAAGTTCGCGTTACCGTTCACGCTGGCGCCCAGCGTGTGCGTGCCGTGGTATCCCTTCTTGAGGCTGAGGTATTTGACACGGCCGCTCTCGCCACGAACCTTGTGGTACTGTCGCGCCAGCCTGAGCGCGATCTCCACGCTGTCGGAGCCGCCCGAGGTGAAGAAGGCACGCGACAGCCCGTCCTCTTCGAAAAAGTCCTTCAGCATCCACGACAGCTCGATCACGAGGTCGTTCGTCGTGCCCCGGAAGATCGAGTAGTAGGGCAGCCGGTCGAGCTGCGCCGCGATGGCGTCCTTGACCGGCTGACAGGAATACCCGAGGTTGACGTTCCACAGCCCGCCCACGCCGTCGACCGTGCGGTGCCCGTCCACGTCGGTGATCTCGACGCCCTCGCCGCCGACGATGATGTCGGGCGGGTTGGAGATGCTGTCGGCCGGATGCGCCATCGGGTGCCAGAGATGGCGCGCGTTGTTCTCCTTCAGGAAGTTCTCGTCTTTCATGTCAAACCTCTCGGGCTTCGAGTGTCGTTTGCGGCGGGAGCGGGTATCGCGCGGGCATCTCGCCGCCGAGGACGCGCGTGGCTCGCACTGCGCCGGCCCTGAGCGCGGCGGCGATCCTGTCGAGCGTTCCGGGCGTCGCACGGACCGAGGGCAGGGCGGCCGACAGCGCGCCCGTCACCGAGCCACCCGGCCCGAAGACGGGGACGCCCTGCGAGGTGACTTCACCGTCGTACGCGCCCGAGAGGCGGCTGACCCCGCCGGCGTGGATTTCGTCCAGAAGCACGTGCAGCGTGGCCGGATCGGTCACCGTCCGCTCGGTGTAGGCGACCAGGTCTCCGCCGAGGATCGACCGCCGGAACGGCTCCGGCGCGTAGGCCAGCACTGCGAGGCCGGACGAGGTCGCGTGCAATGGAAGCATCTCCGCCTGGTCGAAATGTACCTGCGTGCCATGCAGCATCGGGTCGTGGTGGAAGACCGGCGAAAGGCGGTACCCCTGCAGGACGGAGGCATGCACCAGTTCGCCGACCTCCTCCGCCAGTTCGGTCACGACCGGCCGCAGGATCGAGCGCACCGGGTAGGTGGCCTCGCGCACCGCTGACAGCCGCAGAATCGCGGGGCCGAGCCGGTAGGCACGCGTGCCGGGATGCTGCTCCAGGAAGCCGTTCTGCTCGAGCTCGACAAGGTGACGATGGACCGTCGCCTTGTCGCGCCCGGTCAGCCGCACGAAGTCGCTCAGCCCGATCTGCGGCCGGCTGTCCGAGAAGAAATTAAGCATTTCCAGAGCTTTGGTTATCGTCCCCATCCTCGGCATCCGTCTGAGCGCACTTTTCTGCCAGTGGTCCACACGACAAGGATTGACGGAAATTGGGAACGCGGGCAAGAATATTTGCAACAAGCGGTTTGAATAATGAACCAACCAACAGGAGGTCCCATGAAACGCGTCTTTCTTGCTGCGGCTGCAAGCGCCGCCGCCCTCTCGCCGCTGGCCGCTTCGGCCGAGTACCCCGAACAGCCCGTCGAATTCGTCGTGCCGTTCCCGCCGGGCGACCTCGAGGACGTGCTGACACGGATGATCGCGGAGGAGTTTCAGGACACCTACGGCGTGCCCGCCGCGGTCGTGAACAAGCCCGGTGGCGGCGGCGGCCCCTTCCCCGCCGCCGCCGAGGTCGCGCAGGCCGATCCCGACGGCTACACCGTGGGCTCCTTCGTCATCGACGTGCCGCTCGTCGGCCCCGAGCTCGGCATCCCGCCGCTCAAGCCGAACCCGTTCGAGGCGGTCGGCATCTTCCTGACCTATCCCTTCGTCATCGCCGCGTCGGGCGACGCGCCCTACGACGACATGGAGGGCCTCGCCGCGCACGCGCAGGACAACGACGTCGCGCTCGGCCACTTCGGCACCTTCCTGATCCCCACGCAGGTGACGATGGCGCTGGCCGAGAAGATGGGCTTCGGCTTCGAATCCGAGGCCGCCTTCGACGCGCTCGACTGCAACACGCTGGCCTCGGGGGACGTGGACGTGATCAACACGACGCTGCAGCTCATCCGCCCGTGCCTCGACGAGCTGACGATCCTGGCCTCGATCGGAGAGGAGCGCACATCGCTCACTCCCGACACGCCCACGGTGGGCGACATCGAGCCCGAGCTCGACCTCGCACTCTGGAACGGCCTCTTCGTCCACGAGGACACGCCGCAGGACGTGCGCGACAAGATCGCCGCCGTCGCGCAGGAGGTGGTGAACTCGGAGGCTGCGCGCGACCTGGCGCAAGAGACGGGCGCGCTGATCTACTGGCAGCCGGCCGACGACGCCGCCGCGCGGATGGAGAAGGACGCGGAAACGCTCGGCACGGTCACGGGTCTTCTTGAGGACTGAGCAGGCTCGCGCCCCGGCATGTGCGGGGCGCCCTTTCATTCGGGGGCGGGGATGCGCACGCTCAGGACCTTCCAGGACCTCTTCAAGCGCTACAGGCGGCCCGGCGACCTCGTCTTTGCCGCCGGGTTCTTCGCACTGTCACTGCTGCTGGCGGCGGCGATCCCGTGGCAGGTGACATGGGTCGGCGGCCTCGGCGTGATCGAGCAGCCCGCGTTCTGGCCGGTCGTTGCCGTCGCAGCGATGGTGACATTCAGCAGCCTGCACCTCGTCGGTGCGCTCGTCTCGGAGCGTATCCCCGGCCGGCGCAAGGAGGTGTTCCACTGGCTGCGCTCGGTAGAGTTCGCACTCTGGTTCATGGCCTACGTCTTCCTGGTCCCGTGGATCGGGTATCTCTTGGGCTCGGTCCTTTTCGTGACGGCGCTGAGCTTCAGGCAGGGCTATCGCAGCGCCCGCTGGATGGGCACCGCCGCCCTCTTCGCCGCGACGGTGGTCGTACTGTTCAAGGGGCTGCTGCAGGTCCGTGTCCCGGCGGGCGAGATCTACCAGTACCTGCCGCCCGGCGACCTTCGCACCTTCGTCATGACCTGGCTCTGAGGCGCAGCGCATGGACCTCTTTCTGTCCAGCCTCGAGATGCTGGCCCGCCTCGACGTGGCGATCGCGCTCGTCCTGGGCTCCATCGGCGGGGTGCTGATCGGCGCGATCCCGGGTGTTGGTCCGCCGGTCGCCATCGCGATCCTGCTGCCGGTGACCTTCTCGCTCGAGCCGCTCGTCGGCCTGACGCTGCTGCTGGGCATCTACGGCTCGTCCATGTTCGGCGGCGCGCTGCCCGCGATCCTGATCAATACGCCCGGCACCGCGGTCAACGCGCTGACCACCTATGACGGCTATCCGATGACCCGGCGGGGCGAGGCGCTGCGCGCTCTCGGCCTGGCGTACGGCGCCTCCTTCGTGTCCGGCATCATCTCCATCGTCGCGCTGATCCTGCTCGCGCCGCTGCTGGCGAAGGTCGCGCCGATGTTCGGCAGCCGCGAGATCTTTCTCGTCGCACTGCTCGGGATCGTTCTGGTGGTTCTCGCCCATCGCGGCCAGACCTTCGCCGCCGGGATGCTCGCGGCCTTCGGCATCTTCCTCGCCACCGTCGGCCTCGAGCCCATACGTTACACGCAGCGCTTCACCTTCGGGCAGGACTTCCTGACCAGTGGCATCGACCTGATCGTGGTCGTACTCGGGCTCTTCGCCATCGCCCAGGCCTTCGTGCTGCTCTCCGACCCCGACGACTCCCCCGACACGCAGCCGATCACGGGCAGCATGCTACGCGCCATCGGCGCGGTCTTCCGCTTCAAGCGGCTGGCCGCCGCGGGCTCGGGCTTCGGCGTGCTGATGGGCATGATCCCGGGCGTGGGCGAGTTCACCGCGCAGTTCCTGAGCTACACCTATGCCCGGAAGACCTCGAAGGATCCCGACGCCTTCGGCAAGGGCAGCCCCGAGGGGCTGGTCGCGTCCGAGGCGGCGAACAACGCCGTGCCCGCCGCGGCGATGATCCCGCTCCTCGCGCTTGGCATTCCGGGCGAGGCGCTGACCGCGATGATGCTGTCGGTCTTCTACGTCCACAACGTGACGCCCGGCCCGGGTCTCTTCCAGAACCAGCTCGATTTCGTCTACGCGCTCTTCGTGGCGATGATCCTGCTCAACGTGATCGTCGTCGCCTTCATGGTCGTCGCCTCGAACGGCATCCTGCGGATCATCCGCATTCCCACGCGCTTTCTCGGCGTCGCAGTCCTGACGCTCAGCTTCGTCGGCGTCTACTCGCTGCGCAACTCGATCACCGATTGCGCGCTGGCCGCGGGCTTCGGCCTGCTGGGACTGATGCTCAAGCGCCAGAACCTGCCCATCGTGCCGATCATCCTGGGCATGGTGCTGGGCGGGATCATGGAGACCAGGCTCCGCTCGGCGATGGCCCGCGTCTCGACCCCGCTCGACTTCGTGGAGCGACCCATCGCGGCGGTCATCGCGCTCGCCATCGCGGCGATGATCGTCCTGCACGTCTGGGGCGTGGTGCGGGAACGGCGGGCGAACCTCAGGGAAGACGAGCACGACCACGACATTCACGACACGCAACTGAGGTAACGATGCTCGACACGGACCGGCTCGAACTCCTCCGCCACGCCCCCGTCACGCCCGCCGCCCATATCATCGACGGCGCCCGCCGCGACGCCTCGGATGGCGGGACGCTCGACGTGATCTCGCCGCTCGATGGCACCACGCTCACGACGATGCCGAAGGGCACGGTCGAGGATGCCCGCGCCGTCTGCGCCTCGGCCCGCCGCGCCTTCGACGACGGACGCTGGTCCGGCCTCGCCCCGGCGGCGCGCAAGTCGGTGCTTCTGAAATGGGCGCGGCTGATAGAGGAGAACGCCCTCGACCTCGCCGTGCTGGGCGTGCGCGACAACGGCACCGAGATCGGCATGGCCTACAAGGCCGAGCCGCTCTCGGCCGCCGCCACGATCCGGTACTACGCCGAGGCCGTCGACAAGATCTTCGGCGAGATCGCCCCGACCGCGCCGGGCACCCTCGGCCTCGTCCACCGCGAACCGGCGGGCGTGGTCGGCGCCATCGTGCCGTGGAACTTTCCGCTGATGATCGGGGCGTGGAAGCTGGGCCCGGCGCTGGCCGCCGGCTGCACGGTCGTACTCAAGCCGGCCGAGACGGCGTCTCTCACGCTGGTCCGCATCGCGGAACTGGCGCTCGAGGCCGGGCTGCCGGCGGGCGTGCTGAATGTCGTCACCGGCGAGGGCGCGGTCGTCGGGCACGAGATTGCCCATTCGCACGACGTCGACGTGCTCGTCTTCACCGGCTCGGGGGCGACCGGGCGCCGGCTTCTCGAAGCCTCCGCCGCCTCGAACCTCAAGCGCGTCCACCTCGAGCTCGGTGGCAAGTCCCCGAACGTGGTCTTCGCCGACGCCCCGGACCTGGACGAGGCGGTGAAGGTGTCGGCCAACGGCATCTTCCGCAACTCGGGACAGGTCTGCGTCGCCGGGTCCCGCCTGCTCGTGGAGCGGTCGGTCCACGACACCTTCGTCGCCAGGCTCGCAGAGCATGTCCGCAGCATGAAGGTCGGCGACCCGCTCGATCCGGCCACCGCGGCCGGGGCTGTGAACAGCCTGCGCCAGCTGCAGCAGAACCTCGACTTCGTGGAAGAGGCCCGCGGCCTCGGCCGCCAGGTTGTCGGTGGCGCCCGCGTTCTCGAGGACACGGGCGGCTACTACATGGAACCCACAATCGTCACCGGGGTCGATCCCGCAGACCGGCTGGCCCGCGAAGAGGTGTTCGGCCCTGTCCTCGCGGTCTCCGCCTTCGATGGAGAAGCCGAGGCGGTCGAGCTTGCGAACGGCACCGATTACGGCCTGTCGGCGGGCATCTGGACGGCCGACCTGGGGCGCGCGCACCGCATGATCCGGCGCATCCGCGCCGGCGTCGTTCACGTCAACACCTATGGCGGGTCCGACCTGACCGTGCCCCTGGGCGGCGTGAAGCAGTCGGGCAACAGCCATGACAAGTCGCTGCACGCCTTCGACAAGTACCTCGACCTCAAGACCGCATGGATCAAGCTATGAGCGACCGCACCATCCTGATCGTCGGCACCTTCGACACAAAGGACGAAGAGCTGACCTACATCGCCGACGTGATCCGCGCGCAGGGCGGGGGCGTGGTGACGATGGACGTGAGCGTGCTGGGCGACCCGGCGCAGCCCACGGACCACTCGAAGCACGATGTCGCGGCCGAGGGCGGGCACACGATCCGCGAGGCCATCGACAGCGGCGACGAGAACCGCGCGATGCAGATCATGGCAAAGGGGGCGTCGCTTCTGGCGGCGCGGCTGCATGCCGAGCGCAAGGTCGACGGGGTGATCTTGCTGGGCGGCACGATGGGCACCGACCTCGCCCTCGACGTCTGCCTCGCCCTGCCCCTCGGGATGCCGAAATACATCGTCTCGACCGTCGCCTTCTCGCCGCTCATCCCGGCCGAGCGTCTGCCGGCCGATATACAGATGATCCTCTGGGCCGGCGGGCTCTACGGCGTGAACCCGGTCTGCCGCGCCTCCCTCAGCCAGGCGGCGGGCGCGGTCCTGGGTGCGGCCCGCGCGGTCGAAAAACCGGATCCGGACAGGCCGCTGGTCGGAATGACCTCGTTCGGCAAGACCATCCACCGCTACATGGTGGCGCTGAAACCCGAACTCGAGCAGCGCGGCTACGAGGTCGCGGTCTTCCATGCCACGGGCATGGGCGGACGTGCCTTCGAGAACCTGGCCGCACAGGGCGCCTTCGCCTGCGTGATGGACTTCGCCACGCAGGAAGTCGGCAACCACGTCGAGGGCTCGGCCATTTCGGCCGGGGCCGACCGCCTGACCGCGGCCGGCCGGGCGGGCACACCGCAGATCGTCGCGCCCGGTTGCTACGACCTCGTGGACCTCGTGGGCTGGCAGCCCGTGCCCGAGGCGCTGGCCGACCTGCCGAGCCACGCGCACAACCGCCTGCTCACCTCGGTCGTGCTCGACGAGGAGCACCGCCGTGCCGTGGCCCGCGCCCATGCCGAGCGCCTGGCGCAGGCCACCGGCCCCTCCGTCCTGCTTCTGCCCACGCGCGGCTGCAACGAGTGGGACCGTCCCGGCGAGGACCTGCACGACCCGGCCGGCCTCGCCGCCTTCATCGACGAGATGCGCCGCACCGTACCGGCGACGACCGAGCTGCGCGAGGTGGACGCCCATATCAACGACGCCGCCTTCGCCGAGGCCGCACTCGCGATCTTCGACGACTGGCGGGCGCAGGGTCTCGTGCAGGACGCACGCCGATGACGCCGTGGAGCTGAAACGTGGTCTTGGCCCGCGCATGTTAAACTGATGGGCGAACTTGACCCGAATCGTCCAAGGTTGGCGGGAAAGATTGAAGGCGTCTTGAATGTTCAGCTTGCTAAAGAGACTTTTCAGCGGCGGCGGCGCAGCCGAGACCGGCCCGAACACGCGTGACCCAAACCGGCTCCGCCGCTTGCGGGGCGACGGCGAGTTTTCTGTCAAAGCCGCTGGAACGTCGCATTATCAAGCTGAACTCGCTGCCGTGAAGGGTGGCTTTCGCAAGCACTCGAACCCTGACTTCCTGCTGGATGTTGTGCCGGAACCCACAAATCCGCACGACGCCAACGCGCTTCAGCTTCAACATGACGGAACCTTGGTGGGCTACATTCCCGCTTTCATGACTTCGGAGGTTCACGACGCGCTTTCGCGGGTTGGCCAGGAAGGGCAGCGATGCAGGGTTCTCGCCCGCATCGTCGGGCACGATAAGGCGTCACTTGGCTTGCGTCTGAACATGCAGCGCCCCGCCAGGTTCTAAGCCGTTAAGCGGTTGGGTCTTTCCGACCCGCTGCGCACGCGGGTAATTCGCGCCGCGCCGCCGTTCCAGTCATAGCGCGCCCAAAGGGGTTGCGGTGCCCAAGGCAGCGCGTGCCGATAGACGCGAACGGACCGGGTGCGCAGCCTCGCCCCGTGGTGCATTTTTCCTTCATTCTGCCCGCGCACAAAATCCGGGGTGCTGCCGGGTTTCCGGGCGGTTACCGCGAACCTTCGAGCACCCCCGCCCGGCGGCGCATGACGGGCTGACGGTGCCGCCGCCGAGGCGTGGTGCCAATGCCCCGCCTTCGGTGGCCGGGGTGAACCGTGGGCGCAACTTTGGCTGTTTCTCTCTCGCCTGCCGTCGCAAGAAAACCGGAACCCGAGCCGCCGGTTGCCGCCGAGGCGCGACCCTTGGGCATAAAGGTTACGCGGACGGCGCGAGATAACCTTTATGCCGAGCCTTCGGCGGGCCGCCTGAACCGGCGGGCGAACTTCTGTTTTCGCGCTGCGCGGGCCGCCGGGGTGTCGCGCCCCGGCCTTTCCATGGCCCCCGAGGCATCAAGGCGCAAAGGGTGTATATTTGGGTGGGTACGCGGACGCAGCTTTGAAAATAATAAAACGAAATCCAGATATTGCAGAAAAATTGTGGTGCCGGCAGAGGGACTCGAACCCCCGGCCCTCTGATTACAAATCAGACGCTCTACCAGCTGAGCTATACCGGCCCGCGATGGGCGCTTGCGTAGTC
>NZ_JAWLFS010000226.1:0-1914 GCF_041685465.1 Rhodosalinus sp.
GATGCACCACAAGACGGAGCTGAAGAAAGGCCTCGCCACCGTCGAGGTCGAGGGCGCGGCGCCCGTGGGCACGCCGATCGAGAACGCCGCCGGCAAGGCGGCCGGCACGCTCCACACGCAGGCCGGTGGCCGGGGAATCGCGTATCTGCGCTACGACCGGGCGGGCGAGGCCATGACGGCCGGCGCGGCGCGGGTACACTGGCGGCCCGGGGACTGAGACGGCGTCGGGAGGGGGCGCTGCCCCCTCTTGGCCTGCGGCCAATTCACCCCCGGAGTATTTCGGCCAAGATGATGGGGCTTTGGCGGCCCCGGGCCGGTCGCGCCGTGTCCGGCACCTGCGCGGGCGGGTCAGGCGCGCTCGGCGTATTCCATGGTCTCGGTGTTGACCACGATCGCCTCGCCGGGG
Organism: Rhodosalinus sp.; assembly: GCF_041685465.1. Taxonomy (NCBI): domain Bacteria; kingdom Pseudomonadati; phylum Pseudomonadota; class Alphaproteobacteria; order Rhodobacterales; family Paracoccaceae; genus Rhodosalinus; species Rhodosalinus sp. Next base: position 407 of record NZ_JAWLFS010000226.1, read on the forward strand.
CCGACGAAGGGCGGCACCATGAGGCGTACGCCGTTGTCGAGGACGGCCGGCTTGTAGGAATTGGCCGCGGTCTGCCCCTTCACCACCGGCTCCGTCTCCTCGACGGTGCAGGTGACCTTCTGCGGCAGCGTGGCGTTCAGCGCCTCGCTCTCGTAGAACTCGACCTCGATGGTCATGCCGTCCTTCAGGAAGGGCCGCCGCTCGCCGAGGATTTCCGCCGGCAACTCGATCTGCTCGAAGGTGTCGGCGTCCATGAAGACGAGCATGCCGTCGTTCTCGTAGAGGAACTGCTGATCGCGCTGCTCGAGGCGCACGCGCTCGACCTTGTCGGCGGAGCGGAAGCGGTCGTTCAGCTTGGAGCCGTTGCGCAGGTTGCGCATCTCCACCTGCGCGAAGGCGCCCCCCTTGCCGGGTTTCACGTGGTCGACCTTCACCGCAACCCAGAGGCCGCCGTTGTGCTCGAGCACGTTGCCGGGGCGGATTTCGTTACCGTTGATGCGGGGCATGGAACCTTGGCCACTGGTTGATCGTTGCGCGGCTGCTCCTATATCTCGCGTGGAGCAGGCTGGCAACCCGGCCTATCTCGTGTTGCATGGGTCGCGAGCCATGCGTCAAATGCATGACAGGCTTGCATGAGCGATGTATCCGAATCGAGGCGTTTCCGCCATAAGGGCCGGCACGCCCGGGGTGCAAGTCGAATAACAAGGACAACGCGATGAAGGATTTCGTTGACGGCACGGCGTTCAGCGCGGAGCAGGGGATGCGTGCCCGCAAGCTCTTCGCTGCCGTCGTGCTGGCCGCGCTGGACGACGCGATCGCCGACGACCGGAAATACGGCAACGGCCCCGATCAGATCGCGCGCTGGGCCCGGTCGCGCGACGGCCGCGAGGTCCTGTCCTGCGCGGGCATCGACCCGACCGAGCGCGTCGTGGAAGGCCTGATGGCTTTCGTGGCGCGCGGCGTGCGCACCTCCGTCGCGCTGTCGCGCGAGGAAAGCGAACGCCGCAACGCTGCTGCCGGAGAGCATCCGGAAGCGGCCTGATCCGGATCGGGATCACCGAAAAAGCGCGCCCCCATCCGGGGGCGCGCTTTTTCTTTCGCCGTGCCGGCACCCTCAGTCCGGTCGCCCCTCCGCGAGCGCGCGCCGGATTTCGTGGCGGACGAGCTTGCGCACGTTGCGCGTGATCCGCGCCCCCAGCTCGCCCTGCAGTTCCTCACGGAGGATCTCGGTCACGATTTCGCGCAGCGTGGCCTCGTCGAGGACCGTCTCCTCGACCGCGTCAGCGGTGTGCATGTCTTCGGGCGGCGGGACCCGGTCCCTCGCGCTGTCCCCTGCCCCCGTCTCGCCAACGTCGCCGTCGCCGTCGCCGGCCGCGACCGCGTCGCCCGGGTCGGCGGCCGTGCCCGGGCCGACCAGCGCCTCGAGTTCGGCGATCTTGGCCTCGAGCGTGACCGCATCGTCGGCCTCGGCCGCGGCGCCCGACGCCGCGTCCGCCGCTGGCGATATG
>NZ_JAWLFS010000226.1:2014-4821 GCF_041685465.1 Rhodosalinus sp.
CCGACCAGCGCCTCGAGTTCGGCGATCTTGGCCTCGAGCGTGACCGCATCGTCGGCCTCGGCCGCGGCGCCCGACGCCGCGTCCGCCGCTGGCGATATGGGCCGGTGCAGGAAAAGCACGCCCTCTGCATCGCCGTCGCTGCCACCGTCGCTGCCGCCGTCGCTGCCACCGTCAAGCGCGCCGTCGCGCGCGCCCTCCCCGCGCGGCCGCTGCGCCCTGTCCGGCCCGGGCGTTGCCGGGGGAGTGTCGCCGCCGGCCGGCCCCGGTGCAGGGGCCGATGCGGCCTGCGCGGCGGGAGGCGCCGCCGCGGCCTCCGCTCCGGGGGCGGGCACGGCGCCGTCGCGGACGCGAAGCGCGGGCGTCAGAACGAGTTTATCCGGCGCCACACCGCTCCCGGCCGGCGCGGGACGCTCCCGTTCCTCGCTGACGAGGCGACGGATGGCCGAGAGGACATCCTCGAGCTCGGAGTGTTTGAGGGGATCTGACATCAGGTGCTGTCGCCGCTTTTGCCTCGCACAAAGTCTAGACGGTCGGCGCGCTCACTACAACAGATGTAGCGAATTGGCCCGGCTCCGCCCTACTCCGCACCGATCGACTCGAGAACCCGGTCGAGCGCGCGGCCCTGCGCGCTCTGCGGCACGGGCGCGGTTTTCACGAGGTTGTAATATTCTGCCGGGTCGTAGCGCGGCACCGACAACCCGAGGTCCTGCGCCGTCATCCGGCCGGTGGCGGCGAACAGCGCATAGGCGGCGATGTATTCGTCGGTGGTCGCCGACACGAGATCGGTGCGCGCGTCGAGGAGGTTCTGTTCCGCTTCCAGCACGTCGAGCGTGGTCCGTGCGCCGAGGCGCGCCTCTTCCTGCACCCCCTCGAAGGCGACCTCGGCAGCCTCGATCTGGCGGCGGCTGGCCTCGCGGGCCGCGCGCGCCACCTCGAGCCGGGACCAGGCCGCGCCTGCCTCCTGCGCGAGCCGCTTGCGGACGACATGCAGATTGCCGCGCGCGGCATCGCGGCGCGCCTGCGCCTGCCGGACGAGCGACGACAACTCGCCCCCCCGATAGATCGGACCGCCCGCCTGAAGCGAGATTTCGCCGGTGCCCAGCGACTCGTCCTCGTCGAAATCGCTGGTCACGTTGTATCCCCCCTGAAGGGTGACCCGCGGGCGCATCCCGGCGCGTGCGGCGGCCACACCGAGTTCGTTGACGGTGATCTCGCGCTGCGCCTGACGCAGATCGGGGTGCTCGCGCACCGCGCGCGCCTGAGCCTCGTCGGCGCTGCCGACGCTGCGCGGCACATCACCCGGCTCGGCAAGGGTCCCGGGCTCGCTGCCGACGTCGCGGGCATAGGTCTCCCGGGCCTGTTCGAGCTCGCCCTCGGCCCGTGCGAGATTGGCCCGCGCGGCAGACAGCGCCGCCTCGGCCTGCGCGACGTCGGTCCGCGTCACCTCGCCCACCTCGAACCGGTCGCGCGCCGCGCGCAACTGGCGCCGGATGACCCGCACGTTGTTCTCGCGCAGCGACACCGTATCGGTCGCGCGCCGGAGGTTCATGAAGGCCTGCACCGCGCCGAGCAGGACCTGCTGCTCGATCGAGACGAGCCCCTCCCGCGTGGCGAGCACCGACTCCTTGGCCGCTTCGCGTTGGAACTGCGACCGGCCGGAATCGTAGAGCAGCCACTCGAGGTTGACGCCGGCCGAGGCCTGCTCGGTGACGAAGTTGCCGACGACGCCGGTCGGCCCGCGCCGTTCGCCGAACTGCCGCCGGATCGAGGTCGACCAGTTGAGCACCGGCCGGAGCCCCGCCACCGCCTGCGCCACGTCCTCGTCGGCGGCGCGCAGCAGCGCGCGGTTCTGCTCGAGCAGGCCGCTGTTGACGTAGGCCTCCGAAAGGGCCTCCGCGAGCGTCTGCGCCCCGGCGCGCTCCGGCGCCGCCGCGCCGATGGCCACCGCAACCGTCAGCGCAAGCCCCGCGAGGCGACCACGCGCCCCTGTCCACTGTCCCATGCCTGCCTCTGTCGTTTCGTGTTTCATCTGCCTCGGTCTGTCCGTCAGAGCGAGAACTCCGTGCGTCGCTCGAAGCCGGGCAGGATCGGCGCGCCCGCGTTGAACGCGAAGCGCCAGCTGACCGCGCCATCGACCTTGTATCCGAGCCGCACCGTCCCGAGGCGTCCATCATCGAAGAGACAGGCGATGCGCCCGTCCTCCTTCAGCTGGTCGACGATCGCCTGAGGCACCTGCCCCACCGCGCCCTGCACCAGAACGGCGTCGTAGGGGCCGTGCCGCGCCGCGCCTTCGGCCAGCGGGCCCTGATGCAAGGCGACGTTGTCGGCGCCGTACTCGGCCAGCCGCGTCTGCGCCTCGCGCAGCATCGCCTCGTCCTCCTCGACGGCGACGACCGCCTCGGCGAGATGCGCCGCGACGGCGGCGGAATAGCCGTAGGCGCTGCCGATATCGAGCACGAGATCATCCGGCTGAAGATCCACGGCATCGAGCATCTTGGCGAGCGTGCGCGGCTCGAGGATCACGCGACAGCCACCGAGATCGATGTTGTCGCCGACATAGGCGGCCTCGCACTTCTCCTCGGGCACGAAGAGCTCGCGCGGGACGGTGAGAAAGGCGTCGATCACGGGAAACTTCGTGACGTCAGCAGGGCGGATCTGCGTGTCCACCATCGTTTCGCGGCGGGCGGCGAAGTCGGTCATGCGGGCCTGTCGTGGTCGGGATGTTACACTTCGGATAGTGCCACAGGGGCCGCCGGCCGGCAATGCGCCCCCGCACAGCGCGCCGCGCCTGTGCTCTTGCAGCACGG
>NZ_JAWLFS010000227.1:0-4812 GCF_041685465.1 Rhodosalinus sp.
GTTTCCCGGGCTGGGCGGCGTCATGAATGCCGGCGACACGGCCAAGTTCCAGACGCTCGGACACAGTCAGATCCTGGTCCACGGGCCCGGCTACCCGCTCGTCTTGTTCCTCGGCGCGGTGCTGCGTGCGCTCGACCTGCCGGTCGAACCCTGGCGCGCGATGACATTCGCCATGGCGGCGCTCCCCGGCGCGGTCGCCAACATGATGGCCTTCCTGATCGTCGCACGCGTGACCCGCAGCCTGCTCTTCGGCATCGCGGGGTCGCTCCTGCTGGGCAGCGCCGGGCTGATGGCCGTCCAGTCGACCGAGGCAGAGGTCTACCCGCTCGCCCTGGCCTTCGTGCTCTCGACCACCTTCCTTCTGGTCCTCTTCCTCGAGACCAAGCGCGAAGGCTATTTCGTGGCCGCCTGCGCCGTCTACGCGCTGTCCTTCGGCAACCATCTGATGATGATCATGCTGGCGCCGCTGGGCCTGCTGGTGATGGCGATACACTGGCGGCGACTGGTGCGGCCGCGCATCGTGGCCGCCGTTCTCGTCCTCGTCGCGCTGGGTGTGAGCCAGTATCTCTACCTCGCCTACATGACGCATCATCCCGACACGGCGTATTCCGAATACCTGCCCCTGCCGCCGACCGCGACGGAGCTGATCCGCTATATCTCGGGCACCTATTTCAGTGGTCTCTACGGCTCCGGGCTGAGCTCGACCTACAGTTCCGAGACGCTGCTGGTCACGCTGCGCTCGGCGCATCCGTGGATCTCGACGCCGCTGATCCTGGCCGGCGTCGCCCTCTTCGCGTCCGGCTGGCGGCGGCGCGACGCGGACTGGATCGGCGTGGCGACCGTGTTCGCGGTGGCGCTGTCCTTCGTGCCCTTCGTGATCTGGTACGGCGCCTACGATATCCAGGCCTTCCATCTGCCGGTGCTCGGACCGCTGCTCGTCGGAGCCGTGGCCGCGATCGGCTGGTGGGCGCGGCGCTGGCGGGTGCTGCAACAGGGGGCCGCGGTGCTGCTGATCGCGCTCGGCGTCTGGCGGGCGGCGGTCATGGCCGAGGGCCTGACCGCGCGCGAGCCCGTCTTCACCGACCTGCCCGAGACGCTGGAGGCGCTGGTCGCACAGGCCCCGATCGAGGATCCGCTGGTCTCCATGACCTACGGTCTCCGGATGGCGACGCTCTACCACGAACTGCTGGGCGAGGCGCCGCAGGCCCGCTACCGTGTGCCGTGGCGGGCCGAGGAAGCCGCCGTCGCGGGCGACGAGGTGGCCGGCCTCGTCGTGCCCACCGACGGCGAGCAGCTCCTGCGCTGGATCGAGCATCGCCATCCCGACCTCGCCTGCCGGTCCTGGACGCTCGACCAGCCGGAGGGGACAGCCTGGCCCGCCTACGCCTTTTCCTGCACCCGCCCCGGCGCCACCGACCCCGCGCAGGCCGACGACGGGTAGCGACGAGCGCGCAGGCGGCGGGCGCCGGGCCACGAGATCGTGAAGGCAAGCTCTCGTTTCCACCCTCGCATTTTCGGCAGGTTTCTGCCTATATGAGATCCATACCACGGATCTGACGGACCACCCTCGCTTGCGGCAGATCCCCTCGGTGGGAGACTGCACGTGATCCTTCGCCTTGCAACGCTCGCGGCCTGCGTCGCCGCCGGCATGACGCTGTTCCAGATGCAGTCCCATGCCCTCGAGGACACCGGCGATGCCGCGGCCAGGCCGGTCGCGCGGGGCACCGCGGTGCCCGCGGCACCGGTTGCCGAGGATGCGTCCGCCGCGGCGCCCCTCCTCGTCGGCCCCGCCGAAGTCGTGCAGCAGCTGACCGGCGCGGAGTCGCCCAACGCGACCGACCGCTGGAACGTCCACGGCACCGACCTCGGCCACATGATCCGCCACAAGGGCGCGCTCTACATGGTGTTCGGCGACACCTACGGACCCGATGACGGCGCATGGCGCAGCAGCACCATGGCGCGCATCGGGGATCCGCGCGGCGCCTTCGACATCGCGGGGATGATCACCGGCCCGGACGGCCATGCCAAGGAGCTGATCCGCTCCGCCAAGGTGCCCGGCGTGGAATGGACCGTTATTCCCACGAACGGCATATCCCTCGGCGAGCGGATGGTGCTGCATTACATGTCGGTGCGGATGTGGACATCGGACGGCCGCTGGTTGGTCCGGCGGTCCGGCCTCGCCTGGTCCGACGACGACGGACAGACCTGGCACCGCTCGCAATCGGCCGTCTGGCCGAACGGCTCCGGGTTCGAACAGGTGGCCTTCGTCGATCAGGGCGCGCTGATCTACAGCTTCGGCATCCCCGCAGGCCGCTTCGGCGGCGTGCGGCTGCGGCGCGTGGCGCGCGACGCGCTGTTCGATCCCGCGGCCTATCAATACTGGGATGGCCGCGGCTGGGTGGCCGATCACCGCGCGGCCGCGACGGTCGTGCCGGCGCCGGCGGGCGAGCTCTCGGTCGCCTGGAGCGAGGCGCACGGCCGCTGGCTGATGATGTATCTCGACGAGACGAAGGCCGCGATCGTCCTGCGCACCGCACCCGACCTCGTCGGTCCCTGGAGCGCGGCGCAGACGGTGGCCCGCGCCGGCGACCACCCGGGCCTCTACGCCCCCTACATCGTGCCCGGCGAGCCGCTCGACACCGAGGTCCGCTTCACGATGTCCCGGTGGAAACCGCTCTACAACGTGTTCCTGATGCGGGCGCCGCTGCACCTCGACGCGCCGGTCGTCGCGGCGGCCGAAAGCGATGGCGCGGCGAACATCCGGCGCGACTGACGCCGCCGTGCCACGCGGCGGGGCCGAGCCGCGCGCGGCGCGCAGGAGGCGTGACAGCGCCGCCCGGCACTGCCAAGAGGGACCCCGAACACGGCACGACACGGCGGGGCCCAGATGCAAGATACGGACCGGCGCGGAGCTCCGCGAATTGCCTACCTGACCAGCGCCTATCCCGCCGTGTCGCATACCTTCATCCTGCGCGAGGTCGAGGCGCTGAGGCGGCTGGGGCTTGACGTCGTCACCTGCTCGGTCCGGCGCAGCGGGCCCGAGCACCTGCGCGGCCCGGCCGAGACGCGGGCCGCCGAAACCACCTTCCACGTCATCGAGGCGGCGCGATCGCCCCGGGCGCTTCTCGCGGCGCAGGCGCCCGCCCTCACGGCGCCGGGGCGCTATGTCGGCACGCTGGCGCGGGCCGCCCGGATGCGCGGGCCCGGTCCGCGCGCCGCGCTCTACCAGCTGTTCTACTTCGCGGAGGCGACGCTGCTCGCACGGCACCTGAAAGCGGTCGGCGCGACCCATCTGCACAACCATTTCGCCGGCCCCTCGGCCAGTGTCGCGGTGCTGGCCGCCCGGCTCGCCGGGCTCCCCTTTTCCTTCACGCTGCACGGGCCGGCCGACCTTGCCGAGCCCGCGCGCTGGGGCCTCGGCGAGAAGATCGCGCAGGCCAGCTTCGTCGCCTGCATCAGCAACTACGCCCGCAGCCAGGCCATGCTGGCGAGCGATCCGGCCCACTGGGACCGGCTCAGGGTCGTCCACTGCGGGGTCGAGCCCGGTCTCTACCGGCGGCACGGGGGCGAGCGCGACGATCCGCGCCTGCATCTCGTCTTCGTCGGGCGGCTCGCCCCGGTGAAGGGGCTGCGCGTGCTGATCGAGGCCCTGCGCCTGCGCCGGGCGCGCGAGGGCGCCGACGACCTGCGCCTGACCGTCGTGGGCGACGGCGAGGACCGTCCCGCGCTCGAGGCCATGGCCGCCCCCCTCGGCGACGCCGTCCGCTTCACCGGCTACCGGAGCCAGGACGAGGTGGCCGGGATCCTCGCCACCGCGGACGCCTTCGCGCTCGCCTCCTTCGCGGAGGGCGTGCCCGTCGTGCTGATGGAGGCGATGGCCGCGGGCCTGCCCGTCATCGCGCCCCGGATCACCGGCATACCGGAACTGGTCGAGGACGGCGTCTCGGGGATCCTCGTGCCGCCGGGCGATGCGCAGGCGCTCGCCGCGGCGATCGACCGGCTGGCGGCCCTGCCCGACCGCGGCGCCGCCCTCGGCGAGGCCGGCCGGCGCGTCGTGGCGGCGGAGTTCGACATCTCCACCGAGGCGGCCCGGCTCGCGACCCTGTTCCGGGACGGGCCCGGCGACACCCTGCGCCCCGCCCCGGCCACCACCGCGCAGCCCCGTGCCTCCTAGGGGTCTGGCCCCGGCGCAGGCGTCACGACCTGCCGCTCGGGATCAGCGCGGCGAAGGACCGTTTGCGGCCCGGAGCAGTCACTCGTCGGAACGAACTGATCTCTTAACGCTGAACCTTGCCAATACGGTCTTTTTGTTTCTGATCATGTGGTAAAACGACATCTATAGAAAATGAAAGCCGCGACACACTTTCGCTACTCATTTCGCCTTTTCCACCGAGTGACGCTTCCACAACAAAAATCTTTGCTTTGGCTTCCGCACCCCCTTCACCCTTCTTCGAAGCAGTAATTGCGACATCAAAGTCTAATCTTGTTCTCGGAGCGACGAAACGTCCGGCCATGTCATCCTTGTGCGTGCCGGGATTTACCATCCCGCCATGTTCCTTAAGAGTAGCGTCGGCAGATTTAACTGCTTCGGCGATGTCCGCTATGGAGCCGCTGATAAAGTCCTTAAGATCCATTTGATATCTCCTGAAACGACCTGCTATAGTCCTGTTTGTGATCTGAGATTGTACTTTCGTCAATCAAAGAATTGGAACGTGTTCGTGTAGCGACGGCGACACTTTGCAAACTCGGCTTCCTTCGCAAGCACTAAATCGCTCCGCGATAGGGGCTCTGTGTGGCGGACGTTGCGCTGAA
>NZ_JAWLFS010000028.1:0-19569 GCF_041685465.1 Rhodosalinus sp.
AGACGAAAACTCGCCGGACGGGACACAACCTACCTCGCGGCAATCCTCGCCTCCTCACCTGCGTGACTTGGATTCGGAGCCCTGGATGCCCGGAGGGGTTTCGGGCGCGCCCCCCTGTCGCACCGCGCCGGGCGCCGCTATGGTTCGCGCCGAACCGGCGCACGGAGGGACACCATGACCGAGGAACTGACACACTGGATCGACGGCGCGCGCGTGGCGGGCCGCTCGGGCCGTTACGGCGACGTCTACAACCCCGCGACGGGCGAGGTGCAGGCGCGCGTGCCGCTGGCCACCGCCGAAGAGCTCGGCGCCGCGGTGGAGAGCGCCGCCGCCGCGCAGCCGGCCTGGGCCGCGACGAACCCGCAGCGCCGCGCGCGCGTGCTGATGGAGTTCGTGCGGCTTCTCAACCGCGACATGGACAAGCTCGCCGAGGCGCTCTCGCGCGAGCACGGAAAGACCGTGCCGGACGCCAAGGGCGACGTGCAGCGCGGCCTCGAGGTGGTCGAGTTCTGCATCGGTGCGCCGCACCTGCTGAAGGGCGAATACACCAACAACGCGGGGCCGGGCATCGACCTCTTCTCGATGCGCCAGCCGCTCGGCGTGGCCGCCGGCATCACGCCCTTCAACTTTCCGGCGATGATCCCGATGTGGAAATTCGCGCCCGCGATCGCCTGCGGCAACGCCTTCATCCTCAAGCCCTCGGAGCGCGACCCGTCGGTGCCGCTGATGCTCGCCGAGCTGATGAAGGAGGCCGGGCTGCCCGACGGCATCCTGCAGGTCGTCAACGGCGACAAGGAGTCGGTGGACGCGATCCTCGACCACCCGGGCATCGCGGCGGTGGGCTTCGTGGGCTCCACGCCGATCGCGGAATACATCTACGCGCGCGGCTGCGCGAATGGCAAGCGCGTGCAGTGCTTCGGCGGCGCCAAGAACCACATGATCGTGATGCCCGACGCCGACATGGACCAGGCCGCCGACGCGCTGGTGGGCGCGGGCTACGGCGCGGCGGGCGAGCGCTGCATGGCGATCTCGGTCGCCGTTCCCGTCGGCGACGAGACCGCCGACCGCCTGATCGAGAAGCTCGTGCCGCGCATCGAGAAACTGAAGGTCGGCCCCTACACCTCGGGTGGCGACGTGGACTACGGCCCCGTGGTGACCGCGCAGGCGAAGGACAAGATCCTCGGCCTGGTGAACAAGGGCGTCGAGCAGGGCGCGGAGCTCGTGGTGGACGGGCGCGACTTCGAGCTGCAGGGCTACGAGAGCGGCTTCTTCGTGGGCCCGCACCTCTTCGACCGGGTGACCCCCGAGATGGACATCTACCGCGAGGAGATCTTCGGCCCCGTGCTCTCCACCGTGCGCGCGGAAAACTACGAGGAGGCGCTCGCGCTCGCCATGGACCACGAGATGGGCAACGGCACCGCGATCTTCACCCGCGACGGCGATGCCGCGCGCGACTTCGCCAACCGCGTGAACGTCGGCATGGTCGGCATCAACTTCCCGATCCCCGTGCCGCTCGCCTATCATACCTTCGGCGGCTGGAAGAAATCGGCCTTCGGCGACCTGAACCAGCATGGTCCGGACGCCTTCCGCTTCTACACGCGCACCAAGACGGTGACAGCGCGCTGGCCGTCGGGCCTCAAGGAAGGCGGGGAGTTCCACTTCAAGGCGATGGATTGAACGAAAACTTTTCGTACGAAAAGTTTTCTCTTGCCGCATGGCGCCCGGCCGCGAATTTTCGAACGAAAATTCGCGGCCTGTCGGAGACGCGCCCATGGGAGATCCCCCCTTCAGCCTCGGCATCGAGGAGGAGTACCTCCTCGTCCGTTCCGGCGACATGGGCCTCGCGGCGGCGCCCGAGGGACTGGTGGAGGAATGCGCCGACGAGCTCGGCGGGCAGGTCAGCCCGGAGTTCCTGCAATGCCAGATCGAGGTGGGCACGCGCGTCTGCCCCGACATCCGCGCGGCGCGTGACGACCTGCGGCGGCTGCGCGCGGGCGTCGCGCGAATCGCCGAGCGCCACGGGCTGGCGGTGATCGCCGTCTCCTGCCATCCCTTCGGCGACTGGAAAGCCCAGCACCACACCGACAAGGACCGCTACAACGCGCTCGACCGCGATCTCGCCGGCGTGGCCCGGCGGATGCTGATCTGCGGGATGCACGTCCACGTCGGCCTCGGCGGGGACGACGCGCTGCGGATCGACCTGATGCGCCAGCTCTCCTATTTCCTGCCGCATCTCCTCGCGCTCTCGGCTTCCTCGCCCTTCTGGCGCGGGGAGGACACGGGGCTCGCCTCCTACCGGCTCACGGTCTTCGACAATCTGCCCCGCACCGGGCTGCCGCCGCAGTTCGCCGCCTGGGAGGACTACGCGCGCTCGGTCGGCGCGCTGACCGATCTCGGCATCATCGAGGATGCCTCGAAGATCTGGTGGGACCTGCGGCCCTCGGTCCGCTTTCCCACGCTCGAGACGCGCATCGCCGACGTGCAGCCCCGGCTGGAGCACACGCTCTCGCTCGCCGCGCTGGTGCAGTCGGTGACGCGGATGCTCTGGCGGCTTCGGCGGATGAACCAGCGCTGGCGCATTCACGAGCCGTTCCTGATCGAGGAGAACCGCTGGCGCGCGCAGCGCTACGGCACCGAGGCGGGGCTGATCGACTTCGGCGCCGGCACCATTCGGCCGGTGCCCGCCCTGCTCGAAGAGCTGATCGATCTGGTGGAGGAAGACGCGGCGGCGCTCGGTTGCCTCGCGGAGCTCGAAAACCTCCGCGACATCCTCGAGACGGGCACCTCGGCGGCCCGCCAGCGCGCGGTGGCGGCCTCGGCCACGGCGACAGGCGCGCAGCCGGACAGCGCGATGCAGGCGGTGGTCGCCCATCTGGTCGAGGAGTTCCACGCCGATCTCTGAGCCTTGCAAAAGTCCTGAAAGAAAGCGCAACTACGCCCGCGTGCAGGAGGAGGAGGACAGCGCATGGATTTCGCCTTGAGCGAGGAGCAGCGGGCCATCTTCGACATGGCCCATGCCTTCGGGCAGGAGCATATCGCGCCCCACGCGCAGGCGTGGGAGCGCCAGGGCACGATCCCCCGCGATCTCTGGCCGAAGGTGGCCGAGCTGGGGCTGGCAGGGATCTACGTCTCCGAAGAGCACGGCGGCTCGGGCCTTGGCCGGCTCGATGCGACGCTCGTCTTCGAGGCGCTGGCAATGGCCTGCCCGTCGGTGGGGTCGTTCCTGTCGATCCACAACATGTGCGGCGGCATGATCGACACCTTCGGATCGGACGAGACGAAGGCCCGCTGGCTGCCGCCGCTCTGTTCGATGGAGACGGTGTTTTCCTACTGCCTCACCGAGCCCGCCTCGGGCTCCGACGCCGCGGCGCTCAAGACCCGTGCGGAGAAGACCAACGAGGGCTACGTCCTCAACGGGACCAAGGCCTTCATCTCGGGCGGCTCCTACTCGGACGCCTACGTGGTGATGTGCCGGACCGGGGCCGACGGCCCCAAGGGCATCTCGACCGTGATCGTGGAGGACGGGACGCCGGGCCTCTCCTTCGGCGGGCTCGAGGAGAAGATGGGCTGGCGCGCGCAGCCCACGGCGCAGGTGCAGTTCGACGATTGCCTGATCCCGCACGGAAACCTGATGGGCGAGGAGGGCCGCGGCTTTTCCTACGCCATGGCCGGGCTCGACGGCGGGCGGCTCAACATCGCGGCCTCGGCGCTGGGGGGCGCGCAGGCGGCGCTCGACGCGGCGCTCGCCTACACCGGCGAGCGCACCGCCTTCGGCCAGACGCTCGACCAATTTCAGGCACTGCAGTTCAAGCTCGCCGAGATGGAGGTGAAGCTTGAATCCGCGCGCACCTTCCTGCGGCAGGCGGCGTGGAAACTGGACGAGAAGGCGCCCGACGCCACGAAGTTCTGCGCGATGGCGAAGCTCTACGTCACCGACGCGGCCTTCGAGGTGGCCAACGACTGCCTCCAGCTGCACGGCGGTTACGGATATCTCGCCGATTACGGGGTCGAGAAGATCGTGCGCGACCTGCGCGTGCACCAGATCCTCGAGGGCACGAACGAGATCATGCGCCTCATCATCGCGCGGCAGATGCTGGAGGCGCGCGGGTGAGCGGCGACATCCTGATCCGCAGGGAGGGCCGCGCGGGGCGCATCACGCTGAACCGGCCCGGGGCGCTCAACGCGCTCACCTGGGAGATGTGCCTCGAGATCGACGCGGCGCTGAAAGACTGGGCGGCGGACGACAGCGTGGCGCTTGTCCTGATCGACGGCGCGGGGGAGCGCGCCTTCTGCGCGGGCGGCGACATCGCGGAGATGTACCGCACGGGCGCGCAGGGCGATTACGACTATGGCCGCCGCTTCTGGGCCGACGAATACCGGATGAACGCGCGGATGGCGGAATTCGCCAAGCCGGTGGTGAGCTTCCTGCACGGCTTCACCATGGGCGGCGGCGTCGGCGTCGGCTGCCACGGCGCGCACCGCCTCGTGGACGAGAGCGCGAAGATCGCCATGCCGGAGTGCGGCATCGGCCTCGTGCCGGACGTGGGCGGCTCGCTCCTGCTGTCGCGGGCGCCGGGGCGGCTCGGCGAGTATCTCGGGCTGACGGGCGCGCGGATGCGCGCGGGCGACGCGATCCACGCGGGCTTCGCCGACCGCTTCGTGCCGGGCGAGGCGTGGACGGGGCTCAAGGCCGAGCTGTGCCTCACCGGCGACGTGGGGGCGATCGCCGCCGCGGCCGATACGCCCCCCGAGAGCGCCCTCGCCGCGCGGCAGGCGGAGATCGACGCGCTCTTCGCGGACACGACGCTCGACGCGATCGTGAATGCCCTGCGCGGGGCCGAGACGGAGTTCGCCCGCGAGGCGCTCGCGGCGGTGGAGCGCAACGCGCCGCTCTCCATGGGCTGCACGCTCGAGATGCTGCGCCGCCTGCGCCCCGGCGCCACGATCCGCGACGCGCTCGCGCAGGAATACCGCGTCACCTATCGCGCGATGGAGCACGGCGATTTCCTCGAGGGGATCCGCGCCGCGATCATCGACAAGGACAAGACCCCGCGCTGGCGCCACGCCCTCGACGGGCTCGCCGCGGAGGACGTGGAGCGCATGCTCGCGCCGCTGGGGGAGGCGGCACTCGATTTCGGGGAGGAGGAGAATCCATGAAGATCGGTTTCATCGGGCTCGGCAACATGGGCGCGCCGATGGCGGCGAACCTCGTGGCCGCGGGCCACGACGTCACGGGCCACGACACTGCCGGGGTGACGGTTGAGGGCGTCACGCCCGCCGGGAGCGCGGCCGAGGCCGCCGGCGGCGCGGAGGTGGTCATCACCATGCTGCCGAACGGCGACATCCTGCGCACGGTCGCAGGCGAGATCGTGCCGGCGATGGCGCCCGGCGCGGTGTTCCTCGACTGCTCGACGGTGGACGTGGAAAGCGCCCGCGCGGTCGCCGAACAGGCGCAGGCGGCGGGCCTCTCGGCGCTCGACGCCCCCGTCTCCGGCGGCGTCGGCGGCGCCGAGGGCGGCACGCTCACCTTCATGGTGGGCGGCGACGAGGCCGGTTTCATGAAGGCCGAACCGCTCTTCGACGTGATGGGCAGGAAGGCCGTCCACTGCGGCCCCTCGGGCAACGGGCAGGCGGCGAAGATCTGCAACAACATGATCCTCGGGGCGACGATGATCGTCACCTGCGAGGCCTTCGCGCTCGCCGACAAGCTGGGCCTCGACCGACAGGCGATGTTCGACGTGGTCTCCACCTCCTCCGGGTCCAGCTGGTCGATGAACACCTACTGCCCGGCGCCGGGGGTCGGGCCGAGCTCGCCCGCCGACAACGACTACACGCCGGGCTTCGCCGCGGACCTGATGCTGAAGGACCTGCGCCTCGCCATGCAGGCGGCGGAAGCCGCGGATGCCGACACCCCGCTGGGCGCGGCCGCGATGCGGCTTTACGCCGAGTTCGTGGAGCAGGAAGATGGCGCCGGGCGCGACTTCTCGGCCATGCTGCCACGCTTCGAGGGACGTGGGCGGGGCTGATCACACGCGACACTTGCGCGAAATCAAGGCCGCTGCATTCCGAATCCGGCATACATGCGGCAAGGCCCTTGGGGCCGATCCGAAACGGAGGAAGACATGTTCACCAAGAATGTCGGCACCATCGACCGCGTGCTGCGCATCGTCGTGGGCCTTGCGCTGATCGCGGCCTTTTTTCTCAACCCCGCCGGCGCCTGGAGCTGGCTCTACCTGATCGGCATCGTGCCGCTTCTGACCGGGATCTTCGCCACCTGCCCGGCCTATTCGATCTTCGGCATGAACACCTGCCAGAGCCGCTGAGCTCCCGGGGCGCGCCGATCGCGGCGCGCCCGCAGGGTGGGCGCCGTCAGGCGCCGTCGCGCAGCTGGCGGATCGCGTCGGCGTTCTCCATCACCGCGTCGCGTCCCGCGGCGATCGCCTCGTCGGCCCGGAACATCTCGATGAAGGTGATCTGGCGCAGGTCGAGTTCGAGCGCGAGATGCGGCGGATCGCTCTCGGCGCGGGTTTCGCGGACATATTCGCTGAGGATGTCGATCGCGGCCGAGACGACCTCGAAATAGTTGGGCGGCTCCGGCTCCGGATCCCGCGGGCGCCAGAACTCGCGCAATGCCGGCGGGAGCTGTGCGACGATCCCCGACTGGCCCAGCCGGTCGAACACGCCGTCCACCTCCGATGCCGGCGACCAGATCCGCCCGTCGTCGCGCCCGTTCGGGTTGATCGCGATGGTCAC
Organism: Rhodosalinus sp.; assembly: GCF_041685465.1. Taxonomy (NCBI): domain Bacteria; kingdom Pseudomonadati; phylum Pseudomonadota; class Alphaproteobacteria; order Rhodobacterales; family Paracoccaceae; genus Rhodosalinus; species Rhodosalinus sp. Next base: position 6,754 of record NZ_JAWLFS010000028.1, read on the forward strand.
TTCGGCGCCGAGCGCGCGGCAGGCCGAGGCCGGCACCGGGTTGATGACACCGCCGTCGAGCAGCCAGCGCCCGTCCACGTGATGCGGCGCGAAGAAGCCGGGGATCGAGATCGATCCACGCACCGCGTCGAGAAGCGAGCCGTCCTGCAGCCAGACCTCGTGGCCGGTGCTCATGTCGGTCGCCACGGCGATGAAGGGGCGGTCCAGCCGCTCGAAGCGATCGGGCAGCCCCATTGCCTCGAGCGCATGCATGATCGCACGCCCCTGCACGAGGCCGCCGCCCCGGAGGCGAAGGTCGAAGTAGCCGAGAAAGGCCGCGCGGGTCAGCCCGCGCGCGAAGTCCTCCAGCGCGTCGAGCTTGCCCGCGGCCCAGGCGGCACCGACGACCGCGCCCATCGAACAGCCCGCGACGACATCCGGCGCGACGCCGATCTCGTCGAGCGCGCGAAGCGCGCCGATATGCGCCCAGCCACGCGCACCGCCCGATCCGAGGGCGAGGCCCAGCTTGCGGTTTCGCCCCTCGCTCACGTTCCCTCCTCCGCCGCGCCCCTTGAATCGGGGCCGGGTCCGCCCTTCCTCTAGCGTGTCGGAAACACGATGCGAAGGAGGTACGTCATGTTCGAGACCAACGTCGGCATGCTCGATCGTATCATCCGCGTGGTCGTGGGCCTCGCGCTGATTTCCGGCTTCTGGCTGATGCCCGAGGCGGAGTGGCGCTGGGCCTTCTGGCTGGGCGCGATCCCGGCGCTGTCGGGCCTCGTGGGCTGGTGCCCGGCCTACCGTCTGCTGGGCTGGTCCACGCGCGACGACGGCAGCGCCCGCGCCTGAGGCGGGCGCCGCGCCCGCGGGGGTTTCACACCCCCGCACCCCCGTGGGATATTTCACCCAAGAAGAAGGGACGATCGCGGCGCGGAGCGTGCCGCCCCGCGTGCGGCGTTGAAAAAAGGCCCCGGCCGAAGCCGGGGCCAAGGTTCGAAAGCCGAGCGGGACGCCGACCGTCGAGGGAACGGGCGGCCGGCGCCGCCTAAGCGCCGGCCGATAGCAGATCAGAACTCGAGCGTCAGCAGCGCGGTGGCGCCGTGGCGGATCTCGGGCGCGCCGAGTTCGTCCTCGCTCTCGTTGTCGGCCTCCGCGTAGGAGACGAGGAAGCTCGCACCATTGCCGAGGTCGAACTCCGCGCCGACGTAGGCGCCGCCGTCGTCTTCGGGATCCTCGTCGTCGATGACGCCGGCAAGGATCACGACGCTCTCGCTCACCTCGTAGGAGCCCTCGACGCCGGTCAGATAGGCGCCCTGCTCGTCTTCGTAATAGGCTTCGGCGACAAGCGGACCACTCTCGTAGCCGACCGAGACGCCCCAGTTGTCGTCGCCTTCCGATTCGTCCACGAAGTAGGCGCCGAGCGCGACGTCCTGAATGTCGTAACCGAGCTCGATGCCGGTCGAGTCGGTGTCCGCCGTCTCGTTCCGGGCGTAGCCGAGGCGAACGTCGAGGCCCTCGAAGGAGGTGCCGACGGAGAGCGCGAAGACTTCGGCATCCTCGAAGTCACCGTTCTCGTCCGGGTCGAAGTCGTAGGTGGCTTCCTCCTGATAGGCGACGGAGACGTCGAACATGTCGAATTCGCCGTTGACCGCGACGCCGAGCTGATCGAACTCGCCTTCGCCGTCACCGCCGAGCGCGAAGTCGTCCGTGTGCAGCACGCTCGACAGGCCGAAGGACAGAGGCCCGTAGCTGCCGGTGAAAAGGATGCCCGTCTCGCCATCTGCCTCCGAGAAGGCGTCCGATTCCATGTCGCCGGCCGACTGCCACATCGAGTCAGGCGCGAAGTCGACCGTGCCGAAGGCCATGGCGAAGGCGTCGCCCGACAGGCCAAGGATGAAGGATTCCGCCTCGAAGTCGTCCGAGAGATCGTCGGTGTCGACGCCGCCGCCGCCTTCCTGATCGAGGAACAGGATGGTGGCCTCGGCCTCGGCCGTGAGGCCGTAATCGAGCTCGACCGAAAGCTTCGGCGTGATCTCGGCGGTGGCGATGACGCCCTCGCCGTCCTCGACCGTCTCTTGGTCGTTGTAGCCGAGCTCGACCTGACCGGACCAGGTGATCTCCGCCGAGGCGACCCCGGCGAGGGAGACGAGGGCCGTGCTGGCCAGAAGAATGCGATACATGCGCTGCTCCACTTGTTGCATACGAAGCGGCGCGTATTCGCGGCACATGACGAATTTTTAACAATGTCCGTCCGGACCAACCCGCTGCCGTGGGCGTTGTCATTTTACCACTTTTCACTCTCGAAATTTCAGTTTTCAAATTTATATTACATAATTTTCATGCTTTCTTTGTGATTTTGTCAATATTTTCCCAAGGACGTATCGTGTCCGAACGGGTCTCGAATCAACAGGTTACCTGTAAATATCTTCGGTGTGCGACCATTTGCGTACTTGGCACCGATAGTGATCGAATCCCTTCCGTTCGGGCCTTCATATTTCTGAAATCCGCCTGTCACATTCCATCACCCTCCAGATATTCAATCCTGGTTTCTTTCGGTTCAGAATGGCCATATATTCCAGCGTCCAATCGATCGCGCACACCGGAACGCGATCGTGCGTCCCTCACGCAAGGGAGCGCCACGGCGTCCCCGTCCGGTCACCGCGAGAGGCGGGCCGGCACCGGGAGGGCGCAGCAGGCGGCAGCCCGGGCGGGCGCAGGGTCGCGCGCGACGCGATCATGAACGGCGCGCTGGTGGGATCACCAAGGAAGGCAGGCGCCCCTCGGGCGGGCGGCGGGGCGCAGGGCGCGCGCCCGCGGGCGTGTCACTCGGCCGCGACTTTCCTCGCGTCGAGCATCGGGCGCAGGTAGCGGCCGGTGTGACTGCGGTCGACGCGGGCGATGTCCTCCGGCGTGCCCTCGGCCACGATCTCGCCCCCGCCGTCGCCGCCCTCGGGGCCGATGTCGACGATGTGGTCGGCGGTCTTGATGACGTCGAGGTTGTGCTCGATCACGACGACCGTGTTGCCGGCCTCCACCAGCGAGTGCAGCACCTCGAGCAGCTTCTTCACGTCCTCGAAGTGCAGGCCCGTCGTCGGCTCGTCGAGGATGTAGAGGGTGCGGCCCGTCGACCGCTTGGCGAGCTCGCGCGAGAGCTTGACGCGCTGCGCCTCGCCCCCCGAGAGGGTCGTCGCCTGCTGGCCGACCTTGATGTAGCCGAGGCCGACCTCGCAGAGGGCATCCATCTTCTCGCGGATGGCGGGCACCGCCTTGAAGAACTCCTGCGCGTCCTCGACCGTCATGTCGAGCACGTCGGCGATGGACTTGCCCTTGAACCTGATCTCAAGCGTTTCACGGTTGTAGCGCGCGCCCTTGCAGGTCTCGCAGGTGACGTAGACGTCCGGCAGGAAGTGCATCTCGATCTTGATGACGCCGTCGCCCTGACAGGCCTCGCAGCGCCCGCCCTTCACGTTGAAGGAGAAGCGCCCCGGCTTGTAGCCCCGCGCCTTGGCTTCCGGCAGCCCCGCGAACCAGTCGCGGATCGGGGTGAAGGCGCCGGTATAAGTCGCCGGGTTCGACCGCGGCGTCCGCCCGATCGGGCGCTGGTCGATGTCGATGACCTTGTCGAGATGCTCGAGCCCCTTGATCGTCTCGCAGGGCGCGGGCGTCTGGCGCGCGCCGTTGAGCCGCATGGAGGCGGTCTTGAAGAGCGTCTCGACGGTGAGCGTGGACTTGCCCCCGCCCGAGACGCCGGTGACGCAGACGAACTTGCCGAGCGGCAGGTCCACCGTCACGTCCTTCAGGTTGTTGCCGTGGGCGTTGACGACGGTCAGGGCCTTGCCGTTGCCCGCGCGGCGCACGGCGGGCACCGGGATCTCCCGCGTGCCGGCGAGGTACTGCCCGGTCACCGAGGCCGGGTCGGCGGCGATCTCCTCCGGCGTGCCCTGCGCGACGATCCGTCCGCCGTGCACGCCGGCGCCGGGGCCGATGTCGAGGACGAAATCGGCCTCGCGGATCGCCTCCTCGTCGTGTTCGACGACGATCACCGTGTTGCCCTGGTCCCGCAGGTTCTTGAGCGTGGTCAGGAGCCGGTCGTTGTCGCGCTGATGCAGGCCGATGGAGGGCTCGTCGAGGACGTAGAGCACCCCCGTCAGCCCCGAACCGATCTGGGAGGCGAGCCGGATACGCTGGCTCTCGCCGCCCGAGAGGGTGCCCGCGGCGCGCGAGAGCGTCAGATACTCGAGCCCGACGTTGTTGAGAAACCCCAGCCGCTCGCGGATTTCCTTGAGGATGGCGCGGGCGATCTCGTTCTTCTGCTTGCCGAGGTGCTCCGGCGCCGCCTCGATCCAGGCGTAGGCCTCGCGGATGGAGTGCGCGACCACCTCGCCGATGTGCTGCCCGCCGATCTTCACGGCGAGCGCCTCGTCGCGCAGGCGGTGACCGCCGCAGGCCTTGCAGGGGCGGTTGTTCTGAAAGCGCTCGAACTCCTCGCGGATCCAGGCGCTGTCGGTCTCGCGGTAGCGCCGCTCCATGTTGGGGATCACCCCCTCGAAGCTGCGCGTCACCTGATAGACGCGCCCGCCCTCGTCGTAGCGAAAGAGGATCTCCTCCTCGCCCGAGCCGTAGAGAAGCACCTGCTGCACGCGCTCCGGCAGGTCCTTCCAGCGCGCGTTGCGGTCGAAACCGTAGTGCCGCGACAGCGATTCGAGGGTCTGCGTGACATAGGGCGACTTGCCCCTGCGCCAGGGCGCGAGCGCCCCGTCGCCGAGGCGCAGGTCCGCGTCCGGCACCACCAGCGCCGGGTCGAAGAAAAGCTCCACCCCGAGCCCGTCGCAGGAGGGACAGGCGCCGAAGGGCGCGTTGAAGGAAAAGAGCCGCGGCTCGATCTCGGGGATGGTGAAGCCCGAGACCGGGCAGGCGAAGTTCTCGGAGAAGGTGATGCGCTCCGGCTCGCCCTCGCGCGGCGCGGTCTCGAGGATGGCGATGCCGGAGGCCAAGTCCAGCGCCGTGCGGAAGCTGTCGGCGAGACGCGTCTCCATCCCCTCGCGCACGACGATGCGGTCCACGACCACGTCGATGTCGTGGCGGTACTTCTTGTCGAGCGTCGGGGGATCGTCGAGCTCGTGGAAGGCGCCGTCGACCTTCACCCGCTGGAAGCCCTGCTTGCGGAGCTCCAGCATCTCCTTGCGGTACTCGCCCTTGCGGTCGCGGACGATGGGCGCGAGCAGATAGGCGCGCGTGCCCTCCTCCATGCGCATCACGGCGTCCACCATGTCCTGCACCTGCTGCGCCTCGATGGGCAGGCCGGTGGCCGGGCTGTAGGGCGTGCCCGCGCGGGCGAAGAGCAGGCGCAGGTAATCGTAGATCTCGGTCACCGTGCCGACGGTGGAGCGGGGGTTCTTGCTCGTCGTCTTCTGCTCGATCGAGATCGCCGGCGAGAGGCCCGAGATCTGGTCGACGTCGGGCTTTTCCATCATGTCGAGGAACTGCCGCGCGTAGGCCGAGAGCGATTCGACGTAGCGCCGCTGTCCCTCGGCATAGATCGTGTCGAAGGCGAGGCTGGATTTCCCCGACCCCGAGAGACCGGTGATCACCACGAACCGGTCGCGGGGAATGTCCACGTCGACACCGGCAAGATTGTGCTCGCGCGCGCCGCGCACCTGGATGGACTTCAACTCGGCCATCGGACACCCCCTGAACCCGTGTCACAGATAGGGGAGCGGCCGCGCTTCGCCAATCGAAAAGTGGGAACGTTCCGGGAACGCCGGCCGCCGCCGCGGCACTTCGCCCTGCGCGCAGGGCTTTGACCGGGCCCGCGCCGGCGCGTAGCCTCCGGATCGGGGACAGGATCGGGCGCATGACGACAGGGCAAGGCACGCTCGCCCTCGTGGGCGACATCGGCGCGACCACGGCGCGACTCGCGCTGGCGCGCGACGGCATGCCGGTGCCCGGCAGCGCGGCGCGCCGCGCCACCGCCGATCACGCGAGCGCCGAGGCGCTGCTCGCGGACTACCTGCGCACGCAGGACGGGGCGCCGCGCACCGCCTGCCTCGCCGTCGCCGGTCCGGTCCGCGGCGGCAGCGCCTGGATGCGCAACCGCGGCTGGCAGATCGGGGCGGACGCGCTCTCCGCGGTGCTCGGCCTCGACCATGTGACCCTGTTGAACGACCTGCAGGCGCAGGGGCTGGCCCTCGACCGGCTCGGCGCGGCGGCCCAGGATCCGCTTCTGGCCGGGGCGCCGGAGCCGGCGGCGGCGCGGCTGGTGATCGGACTCGGGACCGGGGTGAACTGCGCGCCGGTGCACGTGGTGCCGGGCGCCGCCCTCCCCGTCGTCCCGGCGACGGAAGGGGGCGCCGTCGCCCTGCCCGTCCATGACGCGGAAAGCCTCGCGCTCGTCGACTGGCTGCGCGGCACGGCCGGTGGCGCCACGGTGGAAGAGGCGCTCTCGGGCCGCGGCCTCGCCCGGCTCTGGCGCTTCGCGGGCGGGCACGGCCGGCTCGGCCCGCAGGACGTGCTGACCGAGGCGGCCGCGGGCGAGCATCACGCCGCCGCGGCGCTCGCGCTCTACGCGCGGCTTCTCGGCCACGCGGCGCGCGACATGGCGCTGGCGCATCTGGCGCTCGGCGGCGTCTGGCTCGCCGGCGGCCTCGCCCGCGCGGTCGCGCCCTGCCTGCGCCGCAACGGCTTCGAGGCGGCCTTCCGCGCCGATCCTCTGACGGCGGAGATCCCCGTGCAGGTCGTCGCCGACGACGCCGCCGCCGTGCTCGGCTGCGCGCGACTGGCGGCCTCGGACTAGAGCGGCAACGTCGCGCTGCGCTTGATCTCGCGCAGCACGACATTCGTGCGCGCGCTCGACACCCCCGGCACACGGAACAGGAAATCCTCGAGAAAGCGGTTGTAGGCGTCGATATCGGCGCAGAGGACGCGCAGGTGATAGTCCGCCTCGCCGGTCGTGGCGAAACAGTCCATCACCTCGGGACGCGTCTCCATCGCTCGGATGAAGGCCGAGAGGTTTTCCGGCTCGTGCCGCGTGAGCTGCACATGCACGATGGCCTGAAAGCCCAGACCGCAGGCGCGCGGGTCCGCCTCTGCCCGCCACGCGCGGATCACCCCGGCGGACTCGAGCCGCTTCACCCGCCGCCAGGCCGCCGAGGGCGACATGCCCGCCACCTCGGCAAGCTCCGCGGTGGAGAGCCGCGAGTCGCGCTGCAGCGCGGCGAGCAAGCGGATGTCCTGCGCCGTGAGATCCATGCGTCCTCCCCGCACGCGCGCGCCCCCGGGCTCCGGGGCACATCGGTGGCCGCCGGCCGGGGCCTGCATCGCGCCGGCGGATGCCTCGGCGATCATCGGGTGGCAGGCCGCCCGGATCATCCCCGGCCCGCCGCCCGCGCCCCATCGCGGCGCGACGGGGCGCGATGCCGCCCGCTCAGCGGGCCGCGGCCACCGCGCGGCGGGTCATCACGCCCACCAGATGCGCGCGGTACTCGGGCGAGCCGTGCAGGTCGCCGATCATACCCTCGGCCGGCACCGACAGCCCCTGCACCGCGTCAGGCGAAAAGTTCGATGCGAGCGCCGCTTCCGCCTCGCTCCAGCGAAAGACGCCCTCCTCCGAGGCGCCGGTGACGGCCACGCGCACCCCGTCTGCGAATTTCGCCACGAAGACGCCGACCAGCGCGAAGCGCGAGGCGGGCTGCTCGAATTTCTCGTAATGCGCGACCTCCGGCACGGGGAATCGCACCTCGGTGATGATCTCGCCCTCCTCGAGCGCGGTCATGAACATGCCCTCGAAGTAGTCGTCGGCCGCGATCTCGCGGGTGTTCGTCACGATGGTCGCGCCGGAGGCGAGCGCCGCCGCCGGGTAGCAGGCGGAAGGGTCGTTGTTGGCGAGGCTGCCGCCGATGGTGCCGCGGTTGCGCACCGCCGGGTCGCCGATGTTGGCCGCGAGCGCGGCGAGCGCCGGGTATTCCGGCACGCCGGCCGCCACCTCTGCGTGGGTCGTGCCGCCGCCGATGCAGATCCGGCCCGCGTCGTCGCGGCAGATGCCGCGGATCTCGTCCACGCCCCTGAGGCTCACCAGCTTCGAGGGCGCCGCGAGGCGCTGCTTGAGCGAGGGGATCAGCGTCTGTCCCCCGCCGAGGGGCAGCGCCTCCTCCGTCTGAAGCGCCGTGACCGCCTCGCTCAGGCTCGTCGGTTTCTCGAATTCGAACGCATACATCCTGGTCGTCCTCCGCGCGGGGCCGCGCCCCGCCCTTTCAATGATCCTCGGTCCGGCGGGCGGCGCCGCGCGCCGCCCGCGCGGGTCAGTCCTGCATCGCCGCCCAGACGCGGGCCGGCGTCAGCGGCATGTCGATATGCCCGACCTTGTGCCCGCCCGAGTGCAGCGCATCGATCACCGCGTTGACGATCGTCGGCGGCGAGCCGATGGCGCCCGCCTCGCCGCAGCCCTTCACGCCGAGCGGATTGTGCGTGCAGGGTGTCTGACAGGAATGATCGACCGCGTAGAAGGGCACGTCGTCGGCGCGCGGCATGGCGTAGTCCATGTAGGAGGCCGAGACGAGCTGTCCGGTCTCGTCGTAGGCGCAGTTTTCCAGCAGCGCCTGCCCGATCCCCTGCGCGATCCCCCCGTGCACCTGCCCGTCCACGATCATCGGGTTGATGACGTTGCCGAAATCGTCGGCGGCGGCGAAGCGCTCGATGGTCACCTTGCCCGTTTCCGGGTCCACCTCCACCTCGCAGGCGTAGGCGCCGGCCGGATAGGTGAAGTTGGCCGGATCATAGAAGGCCGTCTCCTCCAGCCCCGGCTCGATATCCTCCAGGGGGTAGTTGTGGGGGACATAGGCCGCGAGCGTCACGTCGCCCCAGGCCACCTCCTTGTCGGTGCCCGCCACGGTGAACTTGCCGTCCCGGAGCTCGATGTCGGCCTCGGCCGCCTCCAGCAGGTGCGCGGCGATCTTCTTGGCCTTGGCGACGACCTTCTCGGTCGCGCGCACCATGGCCGAACCGCAGACGGCGAGCGAGCGCGAGCCGTAGGTGCCCATGCCGAAGGGGATCTTCGAGGTGTCGCCGTGCACGATCTCGACCTGATCCTCGCCGATGCCCAGCATTTCCGAGATCACCTGCGGGAAGGAAGTCTCGTGCCCCTGCCCGTGGCTGTGGGCGCCGACCATGACGCTGATCGAGCCGGTGGCGTTCACGCGCACGGTCGCGGCATCGTAGAGCCCGGCGCGCGCCCCGAGCTGGCCCACGAGGTTCGAGGGCGCGATCCCGCAGGCCTCGATATAGGCGTTGACGCCAAGCCCACGCAGCTTGCCTTTCGCCTCGCTTTCCCTGCGCCGCGCCTCGAAGCCTTCGATGTCGGCGATCTCCTCGAGCTTGTCCATCGTGGCGTTGTAGTCGCCGGTGTCGTATTCCACCGCGACCGGCGTGGCATAGGGGAACTCGGTGACGAAGTTCTGCCGCCGGAGCGCGATGGGATCGACGCCGAGCTCGCGCGCCGCCTTGTCGATCACCCGCTCGAGCTGAAAGGTCGCCTCGGGCCGGCCCGCGCCGCGGTAGGCGTCCACCGGCACAGTGTTGGTAAAGACCGCCTTCACGTTCACGTAGATGTTGGGCGTCCTGTAGTTGCCAGCCATCAGCGTGCCATGCAACCAGGTCGGCACCGAGGGCGCGAAGGTCGAGAGATAGGCGCCCATGTTGGCGTGGGTCTCGGTCCGGATCGCCGTGAAGTTGTTCTCCGCGTCCAGCGCAAGCTCGATCTTCGTGACGTGATCGCGCCCGTGCGCGTCCGACATGAAGGCCTCGGACCGGGTCGAGGTCCATTTCACCGGCCGCCCGAGTTGCCGCGCGGCGAAGGTGCAGAAGGCCTCCTCGGCGTAGTGGAAGATCTTCGAGCCGAAGCCGCCGCCCACGTCGGGCGCCACCACCCGCAGCTTGTGCTCGGGGATGCCCAGCACGAAGGCCCCCATCAGAAGGCGGATGACGTGCGGGTTCTGGCTCGTGGTGTAGAGCGTCGACTGATCGTCGGCGCGGCTGTAGTCGCCCACCGCGACGCGCGGCTCCATCGGGTTCGCGACGAGCCGGTTGTTGACGAGCTCCAGCGTGGTGACATGCGCGGCCTCGCGGATCGCCGCGTCGACCTTGGCGCGGTTCTCCTCGACGAAGCCCCAGTCGTAGCAGAGGTTGCCGTCGAGATCGTCGTGCACCTTGGGTGCGTCGTCGGCCAGAGCAGCCTTCATGTCCACGACCGCCGGCAGCTCGGCGATGTCGAACTCGATCGCCTCGGCCGCGTCGCGCGCCCGCTCGCGGCTGTCGGCCACGACGGCGGCGAGGATCTCGCCCACGTGGCGCACCTTTCCTTGCGCGATCACCGGATGCGCGGGCTCCTGCATCGGCTGGCCGTGCTTGTCGGTCACCTGCCAGCCGCAGGGCAGCCCGCCCACGCCCTCGAAGTCCTTGCCGGTGAAGACACGCTTGACGCCCGGCATTCCCTCGGCGTCCGACGTGTCGATGTGCCGGATTTCCCCATGCGCGATGTCCGAACGCAGGAAATGCACGTACAGCTGGCGCGGCAGGTTGATGTCGTCGGTGTAGTTGCCGGTTCCCGTCAGGAACCGCACGTCCTCGCGCCGCTTGCTCGCGGCGCCGATGCCATGGTCCTTCGGCATTCCCTTGTCCTCCCTGGGTCGGGCCGCGCCCCCTCCGCGTGACCCTGCCTCTTTCAATGGTCTCCGACTAACCGCCCGGCGGTCATTCGGCGGCGATGCGGTCCGCGTCCTGCCCGCTGGCGGCGAGCACCGCCTTGACGATGTTGTGGTATCCCGTGCAGCGGCAGATGTTGCCCTCGAGGTAGTCGCGGATCTCCGCCTCGCTCGGGCGCGGGTTCTCCTCGAGCAGCGCGGCGGCCGACATCACCATGCCCGGCGTGCAGAACCCGCACTGCAGCCCGTGGTGATCCTGAAACGCCTGCTGCACCACGGTGAGCGAGCCGTCGGGGTTGGCCATCCCCTCGATCGTGCGCACCTCCGCGCCCTCGGCTTCCAGCGCGAAGATGGTACAGGCCTTCACCGCCTTGCCGTCCACATGCACCACGCAGGCCCCGCACTGCGAGGTATCGCAACCCACGTGCGTTCCGGTAAGGCCGAGCTCCTCGCGCAGGAACTCGACGAGCAGCGTGCGGCCCTCCGCCTCGCCCTCGGCCGCCTCGCCGTTCACCGTCATGCTGACCTTGGTCATCCAGTCCTCCCTACCGTCGCATGTCGCCGGGTGCGTTCACGCCCCGGCATCACCCTTCACAAGCCGCTTGAACCAGCCCTTCCGGCCGCCCGTGCCCTCGGCCTCGGGCGCCTCCTCGGGGTCGGCCGGTCCCTCCAGCGCCTCCTGGAAGCGCTCGAAGAACTGGTCCGCCATCTTCTTGGCGAAGCCGTCGATCACGCGGCTCCCGAGCTGCGCGAGCTTGCCGCCCACCTTGGCATCGACCTCGTAGGTCAGTCGCGTGCCTTCGGGAATCTCTTCCAGCGTCACGTCGGCGCCGCCCTTGGCGAAGCCCGCGGCGCCCCCCTTGCCCTCGCCGGCGAGGTGGAGGCTCTCCAGATGCTGCATGTCCGAGATCGTCACGGTCCCCTTGAAGGTCGCCTTCACCGGGCCGACCTTCTGCGTGACGGTCGCCTGAAACCCGTCTTCCGCGCTGCCGTCGAGCTCCTGGCATCCCGGCACCGCGGCCTTCAGCACCTCGGCACTGAGAAGCGCGGCCCAGACGGTCTCGCGGTCGGCCCGGATATCCCGGCTGCCCGTCATGTGCATCGCGTGATGTCTCCCTGCTCTGCCACGCGCCGCGGGGCGCGGAACCTCTCGGTCAAGTGGTAGCGCAGAACATGCGGCGGCGTCAGCCCTTTTCCTTCGCCGCGCCGCAGCGCGGCGCGCGGCTGCTCAAAGCCGGAGCGCCGCGCGCAGCGGCGCCACCTCGCCCGCTGTCATGCGCCCGTCGCGGTGCAGGAAGACGCCGCGCAGCTCGTGCCCGACGACCGCGAGGCGCTCCCCGACATGGCCGGTGTAGTCAAGGCGCACCGCCTTCGCGTGCCAGCCGGACGCGCGCATCCCGAGCACGAGGGTCTCGTTCTCGCGCACCGGGGCACGAAAGCGCGCGTCGGCTTCCATCAACCCGAGACCGGCAGAGCCGAGCCTCTCGCAAAGCGCCGCATGTCCGCCCGCACGCAGGAAAAGAAAATCGTGGAAGCACCGGTCGAACCAGCGGAAGAAGGTGGGGTAAAAGACGATCCCCGCCGGGTCGCAGTCGCCGAAGGTGACGGCGACGCGCAGGACGTGATCCGGTGGGCTGTCGCCAGTCATGACGGTCTCCCTTCGTGTCACGGCCCGCACTGGTGCCGTCCGGCGGGCCCCTCGAGGCCTCTTGGCGAGGAGCGCTCGCCCGGGCGCGACCGAGCCCCTGTCAGGCCGTGCCGGCGGTGGTGAAGCTCCGCACCGTGTTCAGCGCATCGTCGAGCGCTGTGCCCTCCGGGTCGTCGAGCGCCGCCTGAATGAGGCGCGCTGACCAGTCGGCGGCGTCCTCGCGCCCCTCGACGAGGGCGATGCCGCTCATCACCTTGTCGAACTTCGCGAGACCGCGGGCATGCGTGTCCGAGTACCCCTTGATGAGCCGCCGCGCCTTGAGCGTCTCGACCGCGAGCGCATAGTCGCGCGGCAGGCGCGTCTCGGCCGTCTCGAGCCATTCGGTCCAGTGCGCCTCCTCGACACGGTGGCGCAGCAGCCGACGGCGCCAGCGGCGCAGGCCACCGAGCGCGTAGAACATCGTGAAACCGATCACCCGGTCGGAACGGATGCGCC
>NZ_JAWLFS010000228.1:0-4751 GCF_041685465.1 Rhodosalinus sp.
TTCCTGTCGTCCACGATTCTCGAGCTTTTCTCGGCGCTCGGCGTGGCGCTGGTGGCCGTCTACGTGGGCTTCACGCTGCTCGGCGAGATCGGCATCGGCCACTGGGGCGATCTGACGCTCGCGGGCGGGCTCTTCGTGCTGCTGCTCGCGCCCGAGTTCTTCCAGCCGCTGCGCGAGATGGCGGCCGCGTGGCACGACCGCGCCTCGGCCCGTGCCGTTGCGGGAGAACTCGCCGCGCTGGAGGACGACCCGCGCCCGGCGATCCTCGGGCGGGGGGAGGCGGCCGCGCCGCTCGACGGCCCGGCGACGCTGCGGCTTGACGGTGCGATGGTGATGCGCGGGGGCGCGCGGGTCCGGCTGCCCGATCTCGCGGTGGCGCCGGGTGAGGCGGTGGCGCTCACCGGGCCGTCGGGTTCGGGCAAGTCCTCGGCGCTCATGGCGGCGGCGGGGCTCGTCCCGGCGGAGACCGGGCGGATCGAGGTGGCGGGCCGGGCGCTCGACGACGCCACCGCGGACGCCTGGCGTGCGCGGGTCGCGCTGGTGCCGCAGTCGGTGCATGTGCCGGACGTGACGCTGCGCGCCTTCCTCGACCCGGCCGGGCAGGGGGGCGATCCCGCCCCGGCGCTCGCCGCGGCGGGGGCCGAGGGCGTGGTCGCGCGCCTGCCCGAGGGTCTGGATACGCGGCTCGGCGAGACGGGCGCCGGCGTCTCCGGCGGCGAGGCGCGGCGGCTTCTCGTCGCGCGGGCGATCCTCTCGGGCGCGGAGGTGGTGCTCGCGGACGAGCCGACGGCCGACCTCGACTCCGAGACGGCCCGGCAGGTGATCGCCGGGCTTCAGGCGCTCGCCGCGCGGGGCGCGACGCTTCTTGTGGCGACGCATGACCCGCGGCTGGTGGCGGCGATGGACCGGGTGGTGGAGATGCCCGGCACGGCGGCGGAGGGCGCGGCATGAGGCGGCTCTTCAAGGTTCTCCGCCTGACCTGGGGCGCGGCGCCCGGCGCGATGTGGCGCGGCGCGGCGCTTTCGGTCGCGGTGCTCGTGATGGGCGTCGCGCTGCTGGGCCTCTCGGGGTGGTTCATCGTGGCGACGGGCCTCGCCGGGCTCGCCGGCATCGGCATCGCCTTCGACGTCTTCCGCCCCTCGGCGGGCATCCGCTTTCTCGCGCTGGGCCGCGCCGCGAGCCGTTACGGCGAGCGGCTGCTCACCCACGACGCGACGCTGCGGGCGCTGGCGGCGCTGCGCCTCGACCTGATGCGGCGGCTCGCGGCGCGGCCGGTGGCGGCGCTGCAACGGCTGCGCGGCGGGCCGGAGCTCACCCGGATCACGGCCGACGTCGATGCGCTCGACGGGGTGGTGCTGCGTCTCGCATTGCCGCTGCTGGCGGGGCTGGTGACCCACGCCGCGGCCTTCGCCGTGCTCTGGTGGCTCGTGGCGCCGGCGGTCGCGGGGGCGGTGGCGGCGGGCTACCTGCTGGGCGCGGCGGCGATCCTCGCGCGGGTCGCGGTGGTCAGCCGCGCGCCCTCGGCCGAGGCGGAGGCGGCGACTCAGGAGTTGCGCCGTGGCGTCATCGACGCCTTCCGCGGGCAGCGCGACCTTCTGGTGCAGGGGCGCATGGGCGCGCGGCTCGAAGAGCTCGCGGCGCTCGACGGGCAGGCCCGGACGGCAGAGGACCGGCTCGACCGGATCGACCGGGCGTCGGGCTTCGCCCTCGCCGCGGTGGTGGCCGGCGTGGCGGGCACGGCGCTCGCCCTCGGCGGCTGGCTGGTCGCCGGGGGCGCGGTGGAGCCGGCGCCCGCCGCGATCGGCTTCTTCGTGGCGCTCGCGCTGTCGGAGACGGTGCTGCCGCTGCGCAAGGGGTTGGCCGAGATCGGGCGGATGCACGACGCCGCGGGCCGCGTGATGGCGACCGAGCCTGCCGCGCCGCGGCTGGAAGGGCCGGCGCCCGCGGCGGCCGGGTTGCGGGGGCTCACCTTCGAGGGGGTCGCGGTGGCGCGGCCCGGGGGCGGCGTGCCGCTTCTCGCCGGGCTCGACCTGCGCGTTGCGCCGGGGGAGACGGTGGCGCTTTCCGGGCCGTCCGGCTCGGGCAAGTCCACGCTCCTCGCCGTCGCGGCGGGGCTCGAGGCGCCAGCGGCGGGGCGCGTCCTGCTCGACGGGCATCCCGTGGGCGACTGGCCGGAGGCGGCGCTGCGCGCGCGGCTGACGCTGGTGCTGCAGCGCGCGGCGCTGGTCGCGGGCACGATCCGCGACAACCTCGCGCTGGCGGCGCCGGAGGCGGACGACACTGACATGCGCGCGGCGCTGGAGGCGGTGGCTCTCTGGCCCGTGGTCGCGGCGAAGGGCGGGCTCGACGCGGTGCTGGGCGAGGGCGGCGCGGGCCTCTCGGGTGGCGAGGCGCGGCGGCTCGCACTCGCCCGCGCGGCGCTCCGGCGCCCGGCCGTCCTTCTGCTCGACGAGCCGACCGAGGGGCTCGACGGCCCGCGCGCGGAGGAGGCGCTGCGCGGCCTGCGCGCGATGCTGCCCGAGGCGGCGATCCTCACCGCGTCGCACCGCGCCGAGGAGCTTGCGACAGCGCACCGCACCCTCGATCTCGGAACATACATCTCAAAAACAGCATCCGTTTGACCCATATCAAACCGGCGACTCGGCCGCGGGTGTAGCGCACCCGCAACCGGCATCTGCGGGAGACCTTTTCCCGCGACAGCAAAGAGGAGTCGGCGATGGAACTCGATGTGGTGGAGCTCTCGCGCCTGCAGTTCGCGGCGACGGCCATGTTCCACTTTCTCTTCGTGCCCCTGACGCTGGGCCTGTCGATCATCGTGGCCATCATGGAGACGGTCTACGTGATGACGAACCGTCCCATCTGGCGGCAGATGACGAAGTTCTGGGGGACGCTCTTCGGCATCAACTTCGTGCTCGGCGTGGCCACCGGCATCACGATGGAATTCCAGTTCGGGATGAACTGGAGCTATTACAGCCACTACGTCGGCGACATCTTCGGCGCGCCGCTCGCGGTCGAGGGGCTGATGGCCTTCTTCCTCGAGGCGACCTTCGTGGGGCTCTTCTTCTTCGGCTGGGACAAGCTGTCGAAGGTGCAGCACATGGTCGTCGCCTGGCTCGTGGCGATCGGCTCCAACTTCTCGGCGCTCTGGATCCTGATCGCCAACGGCTGGATGCAGAACCCGGTGGGCGCCGCCTTCAACCCCGAGACGATGCGCATGGAGATGACGAGCTTCTTCGACGTCGTCTTCAACGAGGTGGCGCAGGCGAAGTTCGTGCACACCGTCTCGGCGGGCTACGTCACCGCGGCGGTCTTCGTGCTCGGCGTCTCGGCCTGGTACCTGCTGAAGGGCCGGCACGTGGAGCTCGCGCGGCGCTCGATCACCGTGGCGGCCTCCTTCGGCCTCGCCGCGGCGCTCTCGGTCGTCGTGCTCGGCGACGAGTCGGGCTACTCTGCCACCCACACCCAGAAGATGAAGCTCGCCGCGATGGAGGCGATGTGGGAAACCCATGAGGCGCCCGCCCCCTTCACCGCCGTCGGCCTGCCCGACAAGGAGGCGCGCGAGACCCACTACAAGGTCGAGATCCCCTGGGCGATGGGCCTGATCGGCACGCGCTCGCTCACGCAGGACATCCCCGGCATCAATCAGCTCGAGGCGGACTCCGCCGACCGCATCCGCGAGGGGCTCATCGCCTATGACGCGCTGATGGAGATCCGCGAGAACCGTGGCGCGGTCACGCCCGAGCTGCGCGAGCGGTTCGAGGCGCATTCCGACGACCTCGGCTACGCCTTCCTGCTGAAGCAGTACGTCGAGGACCCGCGCGAGGCGACCGACGACCAGATCGCCATGGCGGCCGAGGACACGATCCCCGGTGTCGCGCCGCTGTTCTGGGCGTTCCGGATCATGGTCGGGCTCGGCTTCGCCTTCATCGGTGTGATGGCCTATTTCTTCGTGCAGGCCAACTTCCGCGGCATGCGCTTCCCGCGGCCGGCGCTCTGGCTCGCCGTGGCGATCATCCCGACGCCCTGGATCGCTGCGGAACTCGGCTGGTTCGTGGCGGAATACGGGCGCCAGCCGTGGACGGTGGACGGGGTGCTGCCCACGGCGCTCTCGGTCAGCCACCTCAGCGTTCAGGATCTGCTCATCACGCTGGCGGGCTTCATGATCTTCTACTCCGTCCTCTTCGTGATCGAGATGGCGTTGATGCTGAAATACATCCGCCGCGGCCCGGTCGAGGACGTGGAGGAAACCGAGAAATGGATGGAACGGCACGCCCACCGTCTGCGCACGCATGACGGCAAGGGCCCGTTCGCGACCCCTGCGGAGTGACGACCATGGTCCTGCATGAACTGATCGATTTCGAGATCCTGCGCGTGATCTGGTGGGCGCTTCTGGGCGTGCTGCTGATCGGCTTCGCGCTCACCGACGGCTTCGACATGGGGGTGGGCGCGCTCCTGCCCTTCGTGGCGAAGACCGACACCGAGCGCCGCGTGGCCATCAACACCGTCGGCCCCGTCTGGGAGGGCAACCAGGTCTGGTTCATCCTCGGCGGCGGCGCGATCTTCGCCGCCTGGCCGCCGCTCTACGCGGTGAGCTTCTCGGGTTTCTACCTGGCGATGTTCGCGGTGCTCGCGGCGCTCATCCTGCGGCCCGTGGCCTTCAAGTACCGCTCCAAGCGCGAGGACGCGCGCTGGCGCAACGGCTGGGACTGGGCGCTCTTCGTGGGCGGCGCGGTGCCGGCGCTGCTGTTCGG
>NZ_JAWLFS010000229.1:0-4668 GCF_041685465.1 Rhodosalinus sp.
CCTTCGGCAGGAGAAGCCCGTGGAAATCCGCGCCCCGCATCGCCGCGATGTCGTCGGCGCCCCACTCGGTGTCGAGCGCGTTGACGCGCACGAGCCGCGCGGTCTGCCCGTAGCCGCCGGCGTCGAGCTCGGCGCGCAGGGTCTCGCGCGCCTCGGCCTTGGCGTCGGGCGCGACCGCGTCCTCGAGATCGAAGATGATCGCGTCCACCGGCAGCGTGCGCGCCTTCTCGAGCGCGCGGGCCTTCGATCCGGGGATGTAGAGCACCGACCTGTAAGGGCGCGATCGTTCGTCCATGGTCTCGCCTCCGCAACAATGTTGCGCGTATGGGCCATGTTCCCGCGGCGGGTTCAACCCTTTTTTCGCAGTCGCAGCATTGCGCGCGGGCGCGCGGCGCGCGGCCCGCAAACCCTTCGTCAACCACGGACGGGCACGGTACGCGCCCGCATACAAAGGCGAAGGAGGCCACGGAATGAAGCAGGTCGTCATCCACGCCATGGGCCTCGGCCTGATCGCGCTCGCGGCGGCGACCTCGGCCGATATCGCCGAGGGGCGGTTGCCGGGACCCGTTCAAGGCGTCTCCGCGGCGTGTGATTCGGCAGGTCCGCCGCCCCGCGGCGCGCCACCGACGCGCCGCACACCGGCGCCGTAGGGGGCGCGCGCGGCGCGCACCTCTCGGACCGCGCCTGTCCCGGTTTCAGACGAGCGCGTCCCAGACGAGCTTCGCGCCGGTCGCGGTCAGAAGCGCATAGGTCAGCAGAAAGAACGCCCTCTCCGGCACGAGGAAATGCGCCTTCACCCCGGCCCAGGCCCCGAGGAGCGCAAAGGGCGCGAGCGCGAGGTTCGCCGCGAACGTCTCGGCGGTGAAGAGACCGAGCACGGCATAGGGCACCGCCTTGGCGATATTGATGATCCAGAAAATCAGCACGGTCGTCGCCTGGAAGGTCGTCTTGTCCGGCCGCCCCGAGAGCAGATAGACGGCCGCCGGCGGCCCGCCGGCGTGGCTCACGAAACTCGTGAAGCCCGCCGTCAGGCCAGCCGCCAGCCCCCAGCCGGGGGCGAGCCGCCGGTCGGCGGGCCGGATCAGCCCGCGCGCCTGCGCGACCCGCCACGCGACGAACCCCAGCGCGATCACCCCGATCAGGAGCCGGATCGCATCGTCGTCGGCCACGCGCCAGAGCGCCACGCCCAGCGCCACGCCCGGTATCGCGCCAAGGATCAGCAGCCGCCCCGCACGCCAGTCCCAGCGCCCCCAGTAGGGCCGCAGCGTGGCGAGGTCGATCAGCATCAGAAGCGGCAGCATGATGCCCAGCGCCTCGCCCGGCGGCATGGCGAGCGCCAGAATCGCCGCGGCCGCGAAGGCCGCGCCGGAGCCGAAGCCGCCCTTGGAGACGCCGGCGAAAACGACCGCCGCCGCGGCGAGTGCGAAAACCGGCAGCGACATCTCCATCGGCGCGAAACCTCCCTGACCTCCACGCCTTAGCGGACGCCGCGCCGCCGGGCCAGCGGGTCGCGCCCGCCTCCGCGCGCGCCGCGCACTTGCGCGGCGGGGTGCGAAGGACTACGCCATGCGCCGATCGCAATCGAGCGGAGTGAACATCTCATGGCCAGACCCAGGATCGCGCTGATCGGCGCGGGGCAGATCGGCGGCACGCTCGCCCATCTCGCGGCGATGAAGGAGCTTGGCGACGTCGTGCTCTTCGACATCGCCGAGGGCGTGCCGCAGGGCAAGGCGCTGGACATCGCCGAATCCGGCCCGGCGGAAGGGTTCGACGCCGCGCTCAAGGGCACGCAGGACTACGCCGACATCGCCGGCGCCGACGTCTGCATCGTGACCGCCGGCGTGCCGCGCAAGCCGGGGATGAGCCGCGACGATCTCATCGGCGTCAACCTCAAGGTCATGAAGGCCGTGGGCGAGGGCATCGCGGAGCACGCGCCCGACGCCTTCGTCATCTGCATCACCAATCCGCTCGACGCGATGGTCTGGGCGCTGCGCGAGTTCTCGGGCCTGCCGCACGAGAAGGTCTGCGGCATGGCCGGCGTGCTCGACTCGGCGCGCTTCCGCCACTTCCTGAGCCTCGAGTTCAACGTCTCGATGCGCGACGTGACGGCCTTCGTCCTCGGCGGGCACGGCGATACCATGGTGCCGCTCACCCGCTACTCGACCGTCGCGGGCATCCCGCTGCCCGACCTGGTGTCGATGGGCTGGACCACGCAGGACAAGCTCGACGCCATCGTGCAGCGCACGCGCGACGGCGGCGCCGAGATCGTGGGCCTGCTGAAGTCCGGCTCGGCCTTCTACGCGCCGGCGACGAGCGCCATCGAGATGGCCGAGGCCTATCTCAAGGACCAGAAGCGCCTCCTGCCCTGCGCGGCCTGGTGCGACGGGAAATACGGCCTCGACGGGCTTTACGTCGGCGTGCCGACGGTGATCGGCGACGGCGGGATCGAGCGCATCGTGGACATCAAGCTCAACAAGGACGAGCAGGCGATGTTCGACAAGTCGGTCGATGCGGTGCGCGGCCTCGTGGCCGCCTGCAAGAGCGTCGACGAAACGCTCGCCTGAGCAAGATGACCGGACCGAGACAGGGGCGCGCGTCGGGGACCCGGCGCGCGCCTTTTCGTGGTCCGGGCCGCGGCATGCTGCTGCGCGCATGTGATCACACGATTTCTGAGCGTGATCACAAAGCCCGGAAAATCGCGCCGAAGGCGGGCCTCCGGGCGGAAATCCCTTTGCCGGCGGCGCCGGAGGGGTTAGTCGGAATGCGACCGTGTACAGAACGGGACAGTGAGCGATGAACATCCACGAATATCAGGCCAAGGCGCTTCTGCGCGATTACGGCGCGCCGGTGAGCGACGGGCGCGCGGTCATGCGCGCCGAGGAAGCGAAGACCGCCGCGGGCGAACTCGAGGGCCCGCTCTGGGTCGTCAAGGCGCAGATCCACGCCGGCGGCCGCGGCAAGGGCCACTTCAAGGAGCCCGGCGCCGGCGAGAAGGGCGGCGTGCGGCTCGCCAAGTCGGTCGAGGAAGCCGACGAGGAAGCGCGCCGCATGCTCGGCCGCACGCTGGTCACCCATCAGACCGGACCTGCCGGCAAGGAGGTGGGACGCGTCTACATCGAGGACGGCTCGGGCATCGCGCGCGAGCTCTATCTCGCGCTTCTGGTGGACCGCCAGTCGAGCCGCGTCTCCTTCGTCTGCTCGACCGAGGGCGGCATGGACATCGAGGAGGTCGCCGCCGCCACGCCGGAGAAGATCCTGTCGTTCTCCGTCGATCCGGTGACCGGGTATCAGCCCTTCCACGGCCGGCGCATCGCCTTCATGCTGGGCCTCGAGGGCAAGCAGGTGAAACAGTGCGTGAGCCTGATGGGCACGCTCTACCGTCTCTTCGTCGAGAAGGACGTGGAGATGCTGGAGATCAACCCGCTCATCGTCACCGACGCGGGCGCGCTGAAGTGCCTCGACGCGAAGATGAGTTTCGATTCGAACGCGCTCTACCGGCATCCCGACGTCGCGAGCCTGCGCGACGAATCCGAGGAGGACCCGAAGGAGCTCGCCGCGTCGAAATACGACCTCAACTACATCGCGCTCGACGGCGAGATCGGTTGCATGGTCAACGGCGCCGGCCTCGCCATGGCGACGATGGACATCATCAAGCTCCATGGCGCGGAGCCCGCCAACTTCCTCGACGTGGGCGGCGGCGCCACGAAGGAGAAGGTGACCGAAGCCTTCAAGATCATCACCTCCGACAAGAACGTCAAAGGCATCCTCGTCAACATCTTCGGCGGCATCATGCGCTGCGACATCATCGCCGAGGGCGTGATCGCCGCGGTGAAGGACGTCGGCCTCGAGGTGCCGCTCGTCGTGCGGCTGGAAGGCACGAACGTGGACAAGGGCAAGGAGATCATCGCCGGATCCGGCCTCAACGTGATCGCGGCCGACGACCTGTCCGACGCGGCGGCGAAGATCGTCAAGGCGGTCAAGGGGTAAGCCCGCGGGGGCGTGCGCGCCGCGCCCCGGCACGACGGATCGGTGCGTGCTGTCACGCACCCCATGGACGAACGATCGGTGCGTGCAGGCACGCACCCTACGAAGGAGGCCCCGATGGCCATTCTCGTCGACGAAAACACCAAGGTGATCTGCCAGGGCTTCACCGGCTCGCAGGGCACCTTTCACTCCGAACAGGCGATCGCCTACGGCACGAAGATGGTGGGCGGCGTCACGCCCGGGAAGGGCGGACAGGAGCATCTCGGCCTGCCGGTCTTCGATTCCTGCCACGAGGCGGTGGACAAGACCGGTGCCGACGCCAGCGTGATCTACGTGCCGCCGCCGTTCGCCGCCGACTCGATCCTCGAGGCGGTGGACGCCGGCATCGGCCTCGTGGTCTGCATCACCGAAGGCATCCCGGTGCTCGACATGATGAAGGTCAAGCGCGCGCTCGAGGGCTCGGGCACCACGCTGATCGGCCCCAACTGCCCCGGTGTCATCACGCCGGACGCCTGCAAGATCGGCATCATGCCCGGCCACATCCACACGCGCGGCAAGGTGGGCGTCGTCTCCCGCTCGGGGACGCTGACCTACGAGGCCGTGAAGCAGACGACCGACGTCGGCCTCGGACAGTCCACCTGCGTCGGCATCGGCGGCGATCCGATCAAGGGGACGGAACACATC
>NZ_JAWLFS010000230.1:0-4657 GCF_041685465.1 Rhodosalinus sp.
CGGCCGCGGCGGTTGCCGCGCCGCTTCGCGCCGGCGCCGGAGCCCTTGGCGGCGCGGCTCGCCGCGCCCTCGCGGAGGCGGGTCAGGAGATCGGGCGGCAGGAGCGCCGCGACCGCTTCGACGAGCATCTCCTCGGGCAGGTCACCGAGGTCGCCCGCGTCGTCGGGGGTCTCGGGCTCGGGCTCGGGCGTGTCCTCCGGCGGCGGCGCGTCCTCCTCGGGCGGCGGCTCGGGCATCTGCGTGGCGCGGGCGGGGTAGACGAGTTCGGCGGCGGCGCGGATGTCGTCCTCGGTCACCGCGTCGCGGCCCTCGAGCGCGGCCTCGGCGCGGGCGGCGCGCAGCGCGAGGAGCGGCGCGCGCAGGCTGTCGATGCCGAAGCGGGCGGCGAGCGCGGTGAGGGCCGGCGCGGCCTCCTCCGGGATCGCCACATCGGCCAGGCGGGCGCGGGCCTCGGCGATCGCCGTCCACGGCAGATCGCCCCTGGCTTCCAGCCGGCCGATGCCGTCGAGGTCGAAGGAGAGCGCCAGGCGCTCGGCGAGGGCGGCGGGCGCGCGCTCGTCCGGTTCCGCGCCCTCGTCGAGGAGGACGAGGCTGTGGCCCGGCGAGGCGTCGAGGATCTGCGCGAGGCGCGCGGCGAGGTCGGGCGCCGCGCGCTCGGCCATCGGCAGGATCAGCCGGCAGGGGCGGTCGACGAACCCGCCGGCCATCACGGGGCGCCCGGCGGCGAGCGTGGCGGTGACGTCGAGGCCGCCGTAGAGCTCCGGGTCGCCGATCTCGGGGTGGATGCGGTGCGCCTCCCCGTCGAGCCCGGCCAGCAGCGCCTCGAAGCGCTGGCGCACAGGGCCGACGCGGGCACGCACGACGAGCCCGCGCAGCCCCTGCGGATCGACGGCGAAGAGCGCCAGCGCGCGGAGCGCCCGCGCCCAGCGCGCGCCCCCCTCGCTCACGCGAGCACCTCCTCCACGACGCGGGCGACGCGCGCGCCGGAGCCCGACTCGTCCAGCGGATCGCGGCGCAGCCGGTGCGAGAGGGCGAGGGGCGCGACCTGGCGCAGGTGGCTGCGCTCCACGGTGTCGTCGCCCTCGTAGGCGGCGAGCGCACGCGCCGACCGCAGAAGCGTCAGCTCGCCGCGCAGGCCGTCCGCGCCGAGCGTCACGCAGAGCTGCGCACAATCGCGCAGCGCGTCGTCCTCGGCCGCGACCCCGCGCAGCGCCGCGCGCGCGGCGAGGATACGGTCGCGCACCTTCGCGTCCTCGGCGCCCCAGTGCGCCATGAAGGCGTCCCGGTCGGTCTCGAAGGTGTCGCGGCGGCGCACCACCTCGATCCGCTCGTCGATGTCCGAGGGCGAACCGACCTCGACCGACAACCCGAAGCGGTCGAGGAGCTGCGGGCGCAGCTCGCCCTCCTCCGGGTTGCCGGAGCCGACGAGCACGAAGCGCGCCGGGTGGCGGATCGACATCCCCTCGCGCTCGACCACGTTCTGTCCCGACTGCGCGACGTCGAGCAGCAGGTCCACGATGTGATCCTCGAGCAGGTTCACCTCGTCGATGTAGAGATAGCCGCGGTTGGCCTGCGCGAGGAGGCCGGGCTGGAACACCTTCTCGCCGCTGGTCAGCGCGCGCTCGATGTCGAGCGCGCCGGTCACCCGGTCCTCGGTCACGCCGAGGGGCAGATCGACGACAGGGGTGGGCCGTTCGACGATCGCCTCGCCCACGCCGGTCGCCCAGTCCGGCACGGCCTCCGGGGATTCGGCGTTCACCGGGCACCCCTCGACCACGCGGATCGGCGGCAGAAGCGCGGCGAGCGCGCGCACGGCGGTGGACTTGCCGGTGCCGCGGTCGCCGAAGACCAGCACGCCGCCGAGCCCCGGCTCGATCGCGGTGAGGATCATGGCGAGCTTCATCTGCTCCTGCCCGACGATGGCCGAGAAGGGAAAGACTGGCGTCATGCGGCAAGCTCCAGGTTTGCGACGGGGTCCTCTCCCTCCCATGTGCCACGCGTCGCGAGGATGCGAAAGCGGGCGTAGAGCTCTTCGCGGAACCAGTCGCCCTCGCGCACGGCGCGGATGGCGCGGCCGTGGGGCGTGTCGCCGCGGGCGAAGCGGGCCATGCTCGCCGTGTCGGGCCAGATCGAGACGGTGACCTGCTGCACCCAGGGCACCTCGCCGATGCCGATCTTGAAGCGCACGTCCGTGTTCTCGCCGATGGCGCGGCTCACCGAGGGGCCCTGGCTCCAGAAGGCGAGCGCGCGGGAGGGCTTCACGGTGGCGCGGGTGAGCACCGCGGTCGGACCGGTCCACGGCTCGGCCGTCACCTCGAAGGGCTCGACGCCCGCCCAGCGACCGCGCGCCGAGCTCGCCGCGAGGAACATGGTGAAGGCCTCTTCCGCGCGGTCGTGGTAGCGGCGGAAGACCGGCGCCTCGGCCGTGCGCGTCTGCGCGGTTTCCAGGTCGGGCCAGGTGGCGAGAATCGCGTAGACGCCCCAGTTGGGCCAGGGCGTGAAGCCCTCGCCCACGCCGGACCCGCAGAGCTTCCAGGTGCCGATGTCGGGGACACGGGCCATCGGCCCCCGCGCGAGGCCCATCTGCGCGAAGGCCCAGGCGCGCGCGACGCCCTTGGGAAAACGGAAAAAGCTCAGGCTGACCGTCTGCATCGTCTCTGTCTCTCCAGCCGATAGTGTCAAGTCAATTTGACACATCGATCTGAACGCGAAAAGTGTCGCCAACGCCGCAGGTCGGGCATATTGTCAACTTGACTGGACAGTAGTAGCATCGGACCCATGTTGACACGCCTCGACCCCAATCTCGTCGCCGGCGCCACGCCCGCCGCCCCCCATGCCGTCGTCGTCGGCGCCGGCCTCGGCGGTCTGGCGGCGGCCATGCGCCTCGGCGCGCGCGGCTACCGCGTCACCGTGCTCGACCGGCTGGACCGGCCCGGCGGGCGCGGCTCCTCGGTGACGGAGGCGGGCCACCGCTTCGACCTCGGCCCGACCATCGTGACCGTGCCGCAGGTCTACGAGAAGCTCTGGGCCGCCTGCGGGCGCGACTTCCACGCCGACGTGGACCTGCGCCCCCTCGATCCCTTCTACACGATCCGCTGGCCGGACGGCTCGCATTTCACCGCCCGCGCCTCGACCGAGGCGATGGTGGAGGAGGTGCGCCGCCTCTCGCCCGGCGACGTGGACGGCTACCTGCGCTTCCTGAAGGACGCCGAGCGGCGCTATGTCGTCGGCTACGAGGGCATGGTCGCCGAGCCGATGCACCGGCTCTGGGACACCGTGAAGGTCCTGCCGGAGTTCGGCGTGCTGCGCGCCGACCGCTCCATCCTCGGCCTCGCCCGTGCGCGGGTGAAGGACGAGCGCCTGCGCATGGCCCTCTCGTTCCATCCGCTCTTCATCGGCGGCGACCCGATGCACGTCACCTCCATGTATGCGCTCGTCAGCCATCTCGAGAAGGAATACGGCGTGCACTACGCCATGGGCGGGGTGCAGGCGATCGCCGACGCCATGGCGAAGGTCGTCACCGAGCAGGGCGGCGAGATCCGGTATGGCGTGGAGGCCGACGAGATTCTCGTCGAGAAGGGCCGCGCGACCGGCGTGCGACTGTCCGACGGCGAGGTTCTGCCGGCCCGCGTCGTCGTCTCCAACGCGGATGCGGGGCATACCTATTCGCGGCTCCTGCGCAACCTGCCGCGCTGGCGCTGGTCCGACCGCACGCTCGAGCGCAAGCGCTGGTCCATGGGGCTTTTCGTCTGGTACTTCGGGACGAAGGGAACGGCGAAGATGTGGCCCGACGCCGGCCACCACACGATCCTTTCCGGCCCGCGCTACGAGGGGCTCCTGCAGGACATCTTCCTCAAGGGCCATCTCGCCGACGACATGAGCCTCTACCTGCACCGCCCCTCGGTGACGGACCCCTCCGTGGCGCCCGAGGGCGACGACACCTTCTACGTGCTCTCGCCGGTGCCGCACCTTGGCCACGACGATCCCGTGGACTGGTCCGAGATGCGCGAGACCTACCGCGCGAAGGTCGCCGCCGAGCTGCAGCGCGTCATTCCCGGCTTCGAGGACCATCTCTCGGCCGAGCTGATCTACACGCCCGAGGACTTCCGCGACCGCTACCTTTCGCCGCTCGGGTGCGGCTTCTCGATCGAGCCCCGCATCCTGCAATCGGCGTGGTTCCGCCCGCACAACGTCAGCGAGGAGGCCGAGGGCCTCTATCTCGCCGGCGCGGGGACGCATCCGGGCGCGGGGCTGCCGGGCGTCGTCTCCTCGGCGGAGGTACTCGACAAGATGGTGCCCGATCCGGCGGAGGTGCCCGCGTGATCGCGAAGGGCGATCTCGATCACTGCACGCAGGCGATCCGCCACGGATCGCGCAGCTTCCACACGGCCTCGCGCCTGCTGCCGCGCGACGTGCGGGAGCACGCGCTCGCGCTTTACGCTTTCTGCCGGCTCGCCGACGACGCGGTGGACATGCAGGACGCGAAGGCCGCCGCGGTGGACGACCTGCAGGAACGGCTCGCCCTGGCCTACGCCGGACAGCCGCGCAACACGCCCACCGACCGCGCCTTCGCGGCGATGGTGGAGACCGTCGAGATGCCGCGGGCCCTGCCCGAAGCGCTGCTGGAAGGCTTCGCGTGGGATGCGCTGGAACGGCG
>NZ_JAWLFS010000231.1:0-4641 GCF_041685465.1 Rhodosalinus sp.
AAAAGCCTGTAGGGGGACGCCATGGGGGACGGAATAGACGCCAACCAAAAAAACTAATAAAAACATAGTCTTGCTGGATGTTTTGGCGGACAGGGTGGGATTCGAACCCACGAGACGCTTGCACGCCTACCGGTTTTCGAAACCGGCGCCTTCGACCACTCGGCCACCTGTCCGTACCGTCGGCCCCAAGAGGAGCTGCGGGCGAGGAGGGACAGTCGTGGCGCACGCCGTCCCCACGCGCCTGCGGGTCGCCCCGACGGGGCGCTCTCTAGCGAAGGGGCTGGCGGGGCGCAACCCGGTTTCCGGCGTCCCCCGCACGCGCGCTCTTGGAAAGCGGGCGCGCCCGGCCTACGCTCGGCGTGTCACATCGGAGGGATGGTCATGATCCAGCGCGTCCGCGCCACAGTTCTCGCGCTCGCGGCCGTGGCGCTTCCCGGCCCGCCGGCGAGCGCCGAGTCGGACGGGGCGGAGCGGCTGATCGATCTTCTGGGACTGCCCGAGATCGTGGAGGTGATGCGCGAGGAGGGGCTTGCCTACGGCGACGATCTTGCCGACGACATGCTGCCCGGCGGGGCGTCTGACGGGTGGACGGCGACCGTCTCGCGGATCTACGATCCCGCACGGATGGAGGCCACGCTGCGTGCGCCGTTCCTGTCCGGCATGGATGATACCGATCCGGCGCAGCTCATCGCCTTCTTCGAGACCGACGCCGCGCAGCGTCTGGTCGCGCGGGAGGTGAGCGCGCGGCGCGCGATGATCGACGACGACGTGGAGGCTGCGGCGCGCGATGCCTATCTCGAGCGCGCCCGCGATCCGGACGCCACCTTCCGCGTCGTGCGCGATTTCGTGCGGGTCAACGACCTCGTGGCCTCAAATGTCGCCGGGGCGCTGAACTCCAATCTCGCCTTCTACCGCGGGCTCGCCGAGGGGGGCGCCCTCGACATGTCGGAGCAGGAGATGCTCGCAGAGGTCTGGGCGCAGGAGGAGCAGACGCGCGCCGACACGCGGGACTGGCTCTACGGTTTCCTGCTCGCCGCCTACGACGAGGTTCCCGTGGCGGTGCTGGAGCGGTACGTCGAACTCTCGGAAACCGAGGCCGGGCGCGCCATGAACCGGGCGCTCTTTGCCGGCTTCGACAGGATGTATGCCGAGATTTCCTACGCGCTCGGGCGCGCGCTCGCGCGGGAGATGGAGGCGACCGAGCTCTGAGCCGGTCTTGACATGCGGGCCCGCGCGCCCGATAAGCGCGCACTCCGGGCGGGCCGTCGTGGCCGGCCCGCGACGGTGTAATCGTCGCTCCGCAAGGGGCGCGCTGTCCGAGGCGGCCGGGTCGACCGGCCGAGAACGACCGGCAGGGCCGGGGGCCGAAGGACGCGGCAGAAAAGAGGAAGACGCGCATGTTCGCGGTCATGAAGACCGGCGGGAAGCAGTACCGGGTCGAGCCGGGCGACACGCTGGAGATCGAGAAGCTCGCCGCCGAGGCAGGCGATACGGTGCAGTTCAACGAGGTCCTGATGCTGGGCGGCGACTCGCCGCAAGTGGGGGCGCCGACCGTCGAAGGCGCCGCGGTGCAGGCCGAGGTGCTCGGGCAGGTGAAGGGGCCGAAGGTCATCAACTTCGTGCGCCGCCGCCGCAAGCACTCCTCGAAGCGTACCAAGGGGCACCGCCAGCAGCTCACCATGGTCAAGGTGACGGAGATCCTCGGGTCGGGCGCCGACGCGACGGGCGTTCAGGCAGCGGTCGGTGCGGGCAAGGCGCCGCGCACGGCCGGGACCGCCGAGACCGCTCCCAAGGCCAAGGCGACCGCGCCGGCGGGGGGCGACGACCTGACGAAGCTGTCGGGCGTCGGACCGAAGCTGGCCGAGAAGCTGCAGGGCGCGGGCGTGACGAGCTTCGCGCAGATCGCGGCCTGGACCGAAGAGGACATCGTGGCGCTCGACGAACAACTTTCGATCCGGGGCCGCATCGAGCGCGAGGGCTGGATCGATCAGGCCAGGGCGCTCGCGGCAGAGAAGGAGTAACGGCAGATGGCACACAAGAAAGCAGGCGGGTCGTCGCGCAACGGTCGCGATTCCGCCGGCCGCCGCCTCGGCGTGAAGCTCTTCGGCGGGCAGGCGGCGCGCCCGGGCAACATCATCCTGCGTCAGCGCGGCAACAAGTGGTGGCCGGGCGAGGGCGTCGGTCAGGGCAGGGATCACACGATCTTCGCCACGGTCGAAGGGCGCGTGACCTTTCGCAAGGGCTTCAGGGGGCGGACCTTCGTCTCCGTCGAACCGGTCGCCGAGGCCGCGGAGTAGGCCGGTCCCGACAATGTGACATGGTTTCATGGGGGATCGGCGCGGCCGGTCCCCCATATTCGTCGCAACAGGGCAGGGTCGATTTCCGGGGAGGAACGACATGACGGTCCAGACGATCCGCACGCAGCCCGTGATCGAGACTGCGCGTTTCGACCTTCGGCCGCTGCGCCCATCCGATGCGGGGTTGATCGCCCTCTATTCAGGTGATTACCGCGTGGCCAGCATGACGCGGTCGATCCCGCATCCCCTGCCGCCCGGCGCGGCGGAGGCCTTTGTCGCCCGCGCGGTATCCGATGACCGGACCGAGGACGTCTGGGCGATGGATGCCACCCGCCACGGGGGGCCGGAACTGATGGGCGTTGTCGCGCTCGAACGCATGGATCGCGACCAGTCGGAACTCGGATACTGGGTCGGCCCGGCCTTCTGGAACACCGGTTTTGCACAGGAAGCGGTGCGGGCGATCGCCTCGGCCAATCCGCTGGCGCAGACGGCGATGTTCGCGTCCGTGTTTCAGGACAACGCGCCCTCGGCGCGGGTCCTCACGCAATGCGGCTTCGCCTATCTCGGCGATGCCGAGGCGTATTCCGTCGCGCGCGGGGCCAAGGTGGGCACCTGGACCTATTCGCGCAAACTGGATTGAGCCCACCCGCGCGCCGCGCTAGAGCGCGCGGCACCGGCTGAGGAGGCCGCGCGCGCATGAAGTTCCTCGATCTCGCCAGGGTCCAGATCCGGTCCGGCGCCGGCGGTGCCGGATCCGTGAGTTTCCGGCGTGAGAAATACGTCGAATACGGCGGGCCGGACGGCGGCGACGGTGGCCGCGGCGGCGATGTCTGGGCGGAGGCGGTGGACGGGCTGAACACCCTGATCGACTTCCGCTATCAACAGCACTTCTTCGCGAAGAACGGCCGGCACGGCATGGGCAAGGCACGCACCGGCGCCGACGGCGCGGACGTCACGTTGCGCGTGCCCGTCGGCACCGAGATCCTTGACGAGGATCATGAGACGGTGATCGCCGATCTGACCGATGTGGGCGACCGCGTGCTGCTCGCGCGCGGCGGCAACGGCGGCTGGGGCAACCTCCATTTCAAGACCTCGACCAATCAGGCCCCGCGCCGCGCCAATTCGGGGCAGGAGGGCGTGGAGCGCACGCTCTGGCTGCGGCTCAAGCTGATCGCGGACGCCGGCCTTCTCGGGCTGCCCAACGCCGGGAAATCCACCTTCCTCGCCGCGACCTCGAACGCGCGGCCGAAGATTGCCGACTATCCCTTCACCACGCTGCACCCGAACCTCGGCGTCGTGGGCGTGGACGGGGCGGAGTTCGTGGTGGCCGACATCCCCGGCCTCATCGAGGGCGCGCACGAGGGGCGCGGGATCGGCGACCGCTTCCTCGGCCATGTCGAGCGCTGCGCGGTGCTCCTGCATCTGGTGGACGGGACGTCGGACACCATCGCCGAGGACTGGCGCGCGGTGATCCGCGAGCTCGAGCTCTACGGCGGGCACCTGAACGACAAGCCGCGGGTGACCGCGCTCAACAAGGTCGACGCGCTGGCGCCGGAGGCGCGGGCCGCGGCGGTGGCCGAGCTCCGCGCGGCCTCAAGCGCGGAGGTGCACGAAATCTCCGGCGTGAGCGGCGAGGGCCTCGCCGAGGTGCTGCGCGCGCTGCGGGCCGAGATCGCGGCGACCCGCGCCGCCGAACGCGCGGAGGAGACGGAGGAGGCGCCGTGGCGGCCCTGACCGGTGCGGCGCGCGTCGTCGTCAAGATCGGCTCGGCGCTCCTGGTCGACGGCACGACCGGCGGGCTGCGTGCCGACTGGCTGGCGAGCCTCGCCGCGGATGTCGCGGCGCTGAAGGGGCAGGGGGCCGAGGTGGTGCTCGTCTCCTCGGGCTCCATCGCGCTTGGCCGGGGGGTGCTGGCGCTCGGCTCCGGGCCCCTGCCTCTCGAACAGGCGCAGGCGGCGGCGGCGGTCGGCCAGATCCGCCTCGCCCGCGCCTACGAGGAGGCGCTGGCGCCGCACGGGCTGACCGCGGCGCAGGTGCTGGTGACGCTGGAGGACAGTGCGAACCGGCGCCGCTATCTCAATTCCCGCGCGACGCTCGGCACGCTTCTCGCGCTCGGGGCAGTGCCCATCGTGAACGAGAACGATACCGTCGCCACCGACGAGATCCGCTACGGCGACAACGACCGCCTCGCCGCGCAGGTGGCGGTGACGGTGGGCGCCGACCGCCTCGTGCTGCTCTCCGACGTGGACGGGCTCTACACCGCGAACCCGGCGCGCGACCCGGCCGCGCGCCGCCTCGACACGGTCGAGGAGATCACGCCGGAAATCGAGGCGATGGCCGGCGA